>VFLK01000020.1 GCA_009885085.1 Minisyncoccota bacterium | reverse complement strand
TCCAAGCGAAGCAAACTCCAATTTGGGGAGCTGATTTATCAGAAATTAATTACGATAAAATTCATTATTATTTGCGTCCTTCCGATAAACAAGAAAAATCTTGGGATGACGTTCCTGCAGATATCAAAGAAACTTTTGAAAAATTGGGAATTCCAAAAGCTGAGCGGGCAGTTTTGGCTGGAGTTAAAGCTCAATATGATAGCGAAGTAGTTTATGGTTCGCTCAAAGATGTTTGGGCCAAGGATGGTGTAGTATTTTTGTCGATGGATGACGGTTTGGCTCAGTATCCAGATTTAGTTAAAGAATATTTCAATAGAATAATTCCATTTGGTGATAATAAATTTTCAGCTTTAAATACGGCTACCTGGTCTGGTGGATCATTCGTGTATATACCAAAAGGGGTGCATGTAAGCATGCCGTTACAAACTTACTTTAGAATTAATTCTGCTAATGCTGGCCAGTTTGAAAGAACGTTAATTATCGTGGATGAAGGTGCGAGCGTTCACTATATCGAAGGTTGTACAGCTCCTAACTTTTCAAGCGGCTCACTTCATGCGGCAGTAGTGGAAATTTATGTTAAAAAAGGTGCTCGATGTCAGTACACGACAGTCCAAAATTGGTATAAAAATATTTACAATTTAGTCACTAAAAGAGCACACGTAGAAGAAGAAGGAGAGATGATTTGGACAGATTTTAATATGGGTTCAAAAGTTACCATGAAGTATCCAGGATTTGTGTTAGCAGGAAGAGGTGCTAGAGGTGAAGTGTTATCAATGGCTCTGGCTGGATCAGGACAACATCAGGATACGGGTACGAAGTCTATTCACTTGGCCCCACATACTAGTTCTTCAGTTGTTGCTAAATCTATCAGCAAGGGTGGCGGTCGCACCAGTTATCGCGGTTTAGTAAATGTGGGGCCACACGCCCACGACTCGAAAAACACCGTGATTTGTGACGCACTATTGCTCGATGGAGATTCACGCTCTGATACTTATCCAGTCGACAAAATTTTTAATTCAAATGTTGAAATTCAACACGAAGCCACTGTATCTAAAATTGGAGATGATCAACTGTTTTATCTTATGAGTAGAGGTGTGACAGAAGAACAAGCAAGAAAAATGATCGTAAATGGATTTATCGATGATCTAGTTCGCAAGTTACCGATGGAATATGCGGTGGAAATGAATCGTTTAATTGATCATGAGATGGAGGGAAGTATTGGATAATTTTGTTAAATATATTTTATGAAAAATATATGTAATGCAAGTTCATTGCGCAGATTTAAGATAAATTATAAATCTTCGCTCCACCAGACTTGCATTTACAAACATTTTTCATAAAATTCAACCAAATCAGCCAATACAATAATTAAATTATGCAGAAATACACAGTAAAAAAAGACGAGAAGAAAATCATTCAGATTAAAGAATCTGGAGATTATCTAGTTGAGTTAGTTGGTCGGGGAGCAGAGGCAGAAATTTCTGGTAGCTTTTTGGCAGAAAATACCGAAAAAGTAAATGTCAACATTACAATTTGTCATAAGGCTAAAAATACCTTGGCCAACACGACATTGAGAGGCGTTGCCCGTGATAAATCTAGTATCAGATTCTTTGGAAAGATTATTATTGAAGAAAATTGTGGTCTAAGTAACTCTTTTTTGACTGAGCGAATCTTGTTGTTATCAGATGAAGCAAAGGCAGAAACAGTGCCGGAATTAGAAATTCTAACAGATGATGTTAAGTGTTCGCATGCGGCAAGTATTAGTAAAATTCCTGAGTCTCAATTATTTTATTTACAATCTCGTGGAATCTCAAAAAGGCAAGCAGAAGATCTGATTATTGATGGGTTTCTAGATCTGCCAATGTTATAATACTTTTCATGTTGAACACAGACAATATCATAAGAAATTTCCCAATTTTAACTCGAGTGATTAAAAAGGAGAATTCTCAAGCAATCGAAGCTAATCAGGCCAATGGCAAAAAATTAGTTTATCTCGATAATGCTGCAACAAGTCAGAAGCCATATTCAGTAGTTGAGGCAATTTCAAGTTATTACTTAAATAATAACGCTAATGTACACCGAGGAGTTCATACTCTCGCAGATGAAAGTACAACGATTTTTGAAACTTCCAAAATAAAAATAGCTCAATTTTTTGGTGCGAAAAATAATGAGCTGATTTTTGTGCGTAACACCACAGAAGCAATCAATGGCGTTGCCTATGGCTGGGGAGAACAAAATATTAATTTAGAAGATGTGATAATAGTTTCAGTTTTAGACCATCACTCCAATATTGTGGTTTGGCAAGAACTTTGTAAGCGAAAGAAAGCTAAACTAGTTTTCGTAGGGATCACTAGTGAAGGAAAGTTTGATGAAGAAGATTTTGATGAAAAACTAAAAAAATTCTCTGGAAAAATTAAGATGGTGGCGCTCCCTCATGTTTCTAATGCTCTCGGCAGCACAGTAGATTTAAAGACTATCGTCAAAAAAGTTCGCGACTCCGAAAAACAACAGGTTGATAAAGTAAAATCACAAAAAATTAGAATTTTAATCGATGGAGCGCAATCTGCTCCTCACATGAAAATTAATTTTAATAATTTGGGCGTAGACTTCTTTGCTTTTTCTGGTCATAAAATGCTTGGTCCAATGGGAATAGGTGGCCTTTTGGTTCGTGAGGAATTATTAAAATCAGACGAGATGAGACCTTGGCTATTTGGTGGTGGGATGATTGCTGAAGTTCACGAATCACATACTATTTTTAACGATGACATCAATGAGCGATTTGTAGCTGGAACACCAGATGTAGCATCAACAGCAGGTTTAGCGGCCGCTTGTGAATATATGGATAATTTAGGAATGGATAACGTGCTAAAACATGATCATGAGTTAGTACAATATGCACTTACTGAGTTAGAAAAAGATAAAAATATTGAGATTGTTGGACCTAAAGACGAAACAAGAACTGGATCTGTTTCATTCATTTTCAAAGGTGCGCATGCTCACGATGTTGCTCAAGTTTTAGATAGCGAAGGAATTGCAGTCAGATCTGGACATCATTGCACAATGCCTCTTCATACATCACAAAAATGGATTGCTACAACTAGAGCTAGTTTTCAAGTTTATAACTCAAAAGAAGATATAGATGCTTTGGTTGATGGTTTAAAAAAAGTGGCAAAAATACTATTATGAGCGATATTTATCAAGAAGATTTAATTGACGAAGCAAAAAATCCTAATAATTATGGAGAAATGGATAATCCAGATTTATTTTCAACTCAATATAATGCCAGTTGCGGTGACGTAATAACGGTTTCAGTTAAATTATCCCCGGACAAGCAAGTAATTGCAGATATTAAATGGAAAGGCCAAGGTTGCGTGATTTCTCAAGCATCAATGAGTGTGCTTTCTCAAAAAGTTAAAGGTTTGAAAGTCAGTGAGTTGCAAAAATTAACCCAAAAAGAAGTTCTACAAGAATTAGGATTGGATGAAATTTCAGTTGGTAGGGTAAAATGTTTATTGCTGGGTTTGAACGCTGTTAAGAAGATGACTAGCAAAGATGAGTAGTTTAGAAGGCGAATAAATAAGGTTCATATGCATATATTTGTTGGCTCACATAATCCGGTAAAAATAAATTCAGTAATTAATGCTTCAAGTGAGACTTGGCCAGAAGTAAAGGTTGAGGGTTTTGATGTGCCTAGTGGTATTCCCGAACAGCCAATTGGTGATGCGATCACTAAAAAAGGTGCTACCAATAGGGCGAAAGCTGTTTTGGATGAAGCTCTAAAAAAATATGAAGTTGATGATTTTAAATTTGCTGACGACGAAGTTCTAGGTGTTGGCTTAGAAGGTGGAATATTTGAAGATGAAGATGGTCAAATGTGGTCAACTGTTTGGGCCGTCGTCGTTGATAAAACTGGTTTTATGGAATATGCTAATGGCGCTCGATTCAAAGTTCCCGAAATTGTTGCCAAAAAAATTAGAAATGGTGAGGAAATGGGTCCAGTTATTTCTCAGATTGTCGGTGAGGCTGATGTCAGAAAAAAACAAGGAATGATCGGAATTGCTACAATGGGTTTTGTCGATAGAACTGAAGAATATCAGGGTATTGTTAAGTTAGCACTCGGTTTGTGGTATGGTAGAGACTGGGAAAATAATTTTGTAAAATAAATATTTGAATTGCTTTCTTCGGGACAAGCCCAAAATTTTTTGCAATTCACATATTTATTTAAAAAAGTATTATAAAGAAAGAAAAATATGAAGCCACAGAGATTTACTGCAAAATTAGCTGATAAAGAATTTTTTAATGAAAAATTCTCAAAGTATATTTTTGAGATGGAAGAACCTCATAGAATAGATTTTGAATCTGGGCAATATGTTTCTATAACTGTTGATGAAACTGGGGATAGAAGAAGCTATTCAATTTGTAGTAATCCAGATACACATCATAGTTTTGAGTTACTCATAGATCATTCACCTCAGGGAAAAGGAACTACTTTTTTGCAAAACCTGAAGTTTGGTGATGAAATTGATGTGATGGGACCGCTGGGCAGATTCAAGTTGGCGGAAAACAAGGGTGAAAACGAGATTGTTTTTGTTGCCACCGGATCTGGTATTGCTCCATTTAGATCAATGGTTTTATACCTATTACAAGAAATTGGTGAGAAAAGACCGGTTACTTTATACTGGGGTTTAAGACATGAAGCAGATTTATTTTGGCAAAACGATTTTCAAGATTTAGTTGATGAATATGAGAATTTTAAGTTTCATCCTGTATTGTCTAGAGGATCTGAAGAATGGCCACTTTGCAAAGGAAGAGTAACAGATTGTCTATCCGTCCATGATTTACCTTCAAAAGGATGCTATTATCTGTGTGGTAATGCCAAAATGATCCAGGACGTGAACACTCTATTGTTATCTAAAGGTGTTTTAGCTGAAGACGTTCATTTTGAAAAGTTTTATTAATTTATAACAAATCATAATACCCAAGTGGGTATAAGTAATAATTAAAGGAGATGTATGGCAGAAGATGGAGCAGTCAAAGTAAAACAAATTGGAAAGTATAAAGTAGAGGTCATTCGTAGCAAATGTATAAGTGCCGGAAGTTGTGAGGCGGTCGCTCCAGGTGTTTTTGCACTTGATGAGGAAGGAATTGCAACAGTAATTTCTCAGGATGGAAATTCTGATGAAGACAAATTATTAGCTGCTCAAAGTTGCCCAACCGATGCAATTGTCGTCACTGATACTGAAACAGGCGAACAAGTTTGGCCGAAAGTTTAAATATGAAAAACATATCTTTATTGATCGGAACAATTTTAGGAACCTTATTATTAATTGTCGCTGTTTCGTTTATGTTTTCAAGCACATCTAGTAATCCTGATGAAATTTTATCTGTTGATCCACAGGTTGCTGCGGGAGAAGCCAGAAACGCAAAAATAGTTGAACCAACCGCTACTGAGGAGCAAACTTCGACGAGTTCAGGAAGCATAGATCAAAATTCTGAGATAATAACTGTAGTCGAGTTTTCAGATTTTCAATGTCCAGCATGTAAAGCAGCTTCATCTTTGGGAGATGTAGTTACCTCAACTTTTCCGGGAAAAGTTAGATTTATTTATAGGAATTTTCCTTTAGATAATATACATCCAAATGCAAGAAATGCAGCCATTGCTGCTGAGGCAGTTGCCTCAATAAATAAGGACAAATATTGGGAAATGCACGACTTGTTATTTGAGAACCAAGAGGTGTGGAGCAAGGCTAAAAATCGCCAAGAGTTAAACGACATACTTGTTACATACATGGATAAGTTGGATATTGACAGAACACAATTTCTAGAGAGAATAGAGGATAATTCTGTTATACAACTGGTAACAAATGACTCAAACACAGGCACTCAGCTGGGAGTTAGTTCAACACCAACATTTTATGTAGACGGAGTTAAAGTATCTGCCCCTCAGTTGTTATCAACTGTAGAATCATTAGTAAATAGTTCTAGCAAATAAGAAGCCTGATTAGGCCAGATTTAAGGGTAGATATGAAAAAATACACACCATACATTTTTCCGTTAGTAGTTTTAAGCGTTGTTTTTCTTTTAGTTTTTAGATGGTACAGCATGAGAACTCAGAGAATGGATGATAATCAATTTGCCGAGGGAGTTGAGATTGAAAACTTAAGTGAAGAAGAGATCGCTAAGTCCATATCTGGAGTTGGTGACTATGAAAGTGTTGATCTTGAACCATCAAACGCAGATGCATTAGGAGTTGTTAGATATGAATTCAAAGATGATAAAGTTCGATTTTCAGTTATGGCAAATCTTCCAGATTCTGAGACTGGCTATAAAGTCTGGCTCAAAGAAGTTAACGGCAATAGCATGAGAGAGGTTTTTTCCTTAGTTCCAGGAAAAGGTGGCTATATAGGATCAGCTGCTTTACCTGCTGAATTATTACCATTTGAGATAATTGTAAGTGAAGCAACATCAGCTGAGGAAGCAAAAGAATCAAATGTTTTAAGAGGTACTCTTGAGGCAGAAGATTCAGTTGAGATGAAATTAGAGTAAAACCTTTAATTTGCTTCTTGATGTGTTCGCCGAGTGTGATAAGCTTAAATATAGAATTAATCGACCAAGTATAAAAATAACTTAATTAGCCTTTTATAAAGGCAAGAAAAGGAGCTATTATGGCAGATGCACCAAAAGCATTCAGCTACACAAATGCAAAGGGTCAAGTATACTACTTGCACACCAAAGAAGTGACTCTTAAAAATGGTAGAGTTCAAAGAATCTACTACTTCGCAAGAGACGTCCGTCCAGAAGCATTGGGAGCAGTTCCAGCTGGAATGGAAGTTATGGAAACAAAGAGAACAAATATGCCAGTTCTTAAGAGAACAGCAAAGTAATCTCTTTAAATAGATTATAACTAAAACCCCTCGAGAGATTCTCGGGGGGTTTTTTATTATCGAAACTAGATCCTATTGGTTGTTATTTACTTATCCCTAAATTAGAATACAAATTAAATGTTTATTGAGTGAGCATCGGCGAGTTGTCGCTTTAGCAGTAAGTACAAGAGCGTTAGCTCATGAAATAAATATTTAATTTGTATTCCAAATTTTCAATACGAAATTTATAAATCAATGAAATTAACAACCGAAAACATCTACAAATGCCTCTCAACGGTGATTGACCCCGAACTCAACGTCGATATCGTGAGCATAGGTTTGATTTATGATGTTACTATTTCAAAGATACAGCTAGAGTCAGGCGAAAAGGAAAAAATCCACATTTTAATGACACTGACGACTCCAGGATGCCCATTAATTGGAATCATTCAACAAATGATAAAAGATTCTTTGTTGCAAATAGAAGATATTGATATAAATAAGGATTTGGATATTGAGCTAACCTTTGATCCACCATGGATAACTGATATGATGACAGAAGAAGTTAGAGCTGAGTTAGGTTTTTAGTATAAATTAACTTTTAAAGGTCTGTTTCTATGAAATTTAAAAAAATTTCAGCCTTATTAGTATCAAGTTTGATTTTTGCAGGCTGTACTTTGCCAACGTCAAAGCCAACCCAAAATTCAGTAAGTAATGGTGGATCTGAAGAAACAATTGAAAAGCAAAATGGCACTATAGAAAAGGAAAAAATGGTGGTTCCAGATGTTGCTCAGGAGAAAAAGGAACCGATGGTGGTCGAAAACACCGGAGAAGTACAATTAAATGCATCAAATTTCACTTTTAAAGTAGATGAAATAAAGGCAAAAGTTGGCGAAGATCTTGTCATTATGGTAACAAATGATAGTGGAACTCATGATTTTGTTATAGATGAACTTAAAATTAGCACGGGTATAATTCCAGAAGGAGAAACTGTTGAAGTTATTATTCCTACAGATAAACCTGGAACATATGAATATTATTGCAGTATCGGCAAACACAGAGAACTTGGTATGAAGGGCACAATAGTTATCGAATAAAACTAGGAATTTTTGAAATGGAAAAAATTTATCTTGGGTCAGATCATGGTGGATTCGAGCTCAAAGGAAATTTAAAACCTTGGCTGAGTGAGTTGGGTTACGAAGTTGAAGACTTTGGTGCTCACACATTGGTTTCTGGCGATGACTATCCTGATTATGCTTCATTAGTAGCTACTCAAGTTGCTAATGATCTTACTGAAGGAAAAAAATCTGTAGGCATACTTTCTTGCCGTTCTGGAGGTGGAATGGTTATTGTGGCAAATAAAGTCAAAGGAATTAGAGCAATTGTTGTTTATGATCAAAAAAGCGCTGTTCATGCTAAAAAGCATGACGATGCTAATATTATTTCATTCTCAGCTGATTGGACCACATTAGATCAAGTAAAAGAAATGATTTCCACTTTTCTTGAGACCAAGTTTTTAGGAGAAGAAAGACATGTTAGACGAATTAATAAAATTAAGGAGTTTGAAAACAAATTATGAACGTTTATCCAAGCATTTTAACTGATGAAATTGACCTAGTAATTGATCAAGTGGACATGTGTCGAAATAATCCAGATATTCAGACTGTCCAAATCGATGTAATTGATGGTTTTTTTGTAGATAATATAACTGTTTATCCAAGTGATTTGTTTCCAGTTGACTTTGGAGATCTTAGTATCGATTTTCATTTAATTACTGAAGAGCCAATGGATTTTGTACATGAGATTAGAGACTCGAAAGAATTTTTGCCTGTCAGAGCAGTCATTGGTCAATTGGAACAAATGACATCGCAAATTGATTTTTTGAAAGAAGTTAAAAAAAACGGCTGGATGGCTGGTTTGTCACTTAATTTGCACACACCTTTGGAGTCAATTGACGAGGAGTCTTGGGAATTTTTAGATGTAATTCAAGTCATGGGAATTCAAGCAGGATTTCAGGGACTAGAATTTAATACCACAATTTTAAATTTGATTAGTGAATTACATGATGAAATCGAAGACAGAGGTTTGGATATTGAGATAATTGTTGATGGAGGAGTTAAATTGGACAATGTGACAGAAATTGAGGATCATGGTGCAGATGGGGTTGCTCCCGGAAGTGCGTTGTGGAAAGCAGAAAACTTTGATGATGCTGTTAGTGATTTTTTGAATTAAGTTTGCGACGTAAGTTCAACTACACAGATTTAGAAAAAATTATAAATCTTTGTTTCGTAAGACTTACTTGCACTAACTTAATTCAAAAAAGATAATTATTAATAATTAGGGGGATAACTCGCTGAGGCTTGCTAACATAAATATTTATCCTAAAAAAGATAATTATATTGTGAAGCTGAAAAGAAAGATTTTAAATGAAAACTCAAATTAAAATACCGTCACCAAGACAGCATTGTACAATGCAGAATGTAGCCATTTTTGGAAGTGCTGATGTTGATGATCAACATCCACTTTATCAAGAAGTATTTAAAGTTGCTCGCTATTTGGCTTATCACGATAAAGTCGTCGTTGATGGCGGTGGTCCTGGAGTTATGGATGCTGCAACTAAGGGCGCACAATCTGCAGGTGGTAAAACCCTAGCCGTTACTTTTTATCCCAAAGATATGCCGGAGTTCGAAGGAAGATTTCATGAGAACAATGTTGATGTTGAAATTAAGACTGCGAATTATATAGAAAGAATGTTTGGGTTGATGGAACACGCTGATGTTTTTATTTGTTTTCAAGGAGGCACGGGCACATTAAGTGAATGGGCAACAGCCTGGTTGCTAGCGCATCTGTACTATGGAAACCACAAGCCGTTGATTCTTTATGGAGAGTTTTGGAATGACTTGATGGAAGTTGTTTTTGATCATTTCTTGGTTGGTGAGAAGGAAAGATCTATTTACAAAATAGTTAAAGATGAGAGAGAATTAATCGAAGCATTAGATTTCTTTGAGAAGGAATTAAATGAGCGTTGTGGACTTCCACATCGTCCTGATGTTGAAATTGAATCATAGAATAATAATTAATACGTTTAAAAGCTGCCCATGTACGAAATAATCACTATCGGTTCCAGTTTAATTGATAGCTTTATCAAATCAAGTAAATTCAATTTACGTTCAAACAGTACGAATGCTGAAATATGTTTGATTTATGGAGAAAAAAATGAAATTGATGAATATATTTTAAGAACAGGTGGTGGTGGAAGTAACACAGCTGTAGGTTTTGCAAGAATGGGATATAGAACTGGAGTGGTAACAGAATTGGGAAGCGATGCATTTGCTAAAATTATTTTAGATGATTTTAGAAAAGAGTTTGTTTCTACAAACATGGTCATCAGTGAAAAACAAGAAAAGACTGGTGGTTCAATTATTTTAGTTGGGACTGATGGAGGAAGAACCGTGATGGTTCATAGAGGTGCTTCATCAATGCTTGATCCAGAAGATATACCATTTGAAAAAATTTCGATAGCGGATTGGGTTCATATTTCTAGTATCGCAGGTAGGCTTAAAACTCTTGAGCGAATTTTTTCTGCATTAAAGAAAACAAACGTTGGTTTTTCTTGGAATCCTGGCAAAAAAGAGCTAGCATTAATTTCTGAAGGTAAGATTGATTTCAAAGAAATTTCTTGCAACCTATTATTTCTCAACCAAGAAGAATGGGAATTAATTAAAGATAAACAGAAAGATGCTCTATATCATGTAAAACAAGTGATTGTAACAAATGGTAAAAAAGGTGGTAAAGTTTTTGCTGGTGAAGATGAGGTGGCTGAGTTTAAATCTGGAGAAGTAAAATCTGTTGATGATACTGGAGCAGGTGATGCATTTGCAGTTGGTTATGTAACCGCTTATTTAAAAGGAAAGATAATTAGCGAATGTTGCGAGTGGGGTAAAAACAATTCTGTGTCTGTAATTGGACAAATTGGTGCAAAACCTGGTTTATTGACACTTAAGCAGATAAAAGTACATAATAGTAAATAATGACTGACTACAAAGAAATACTAGAAAAAGAAATTGACGAACTTAAATCTAAGGTTTCTGTGTCGAAGCTCCCAGAAGAAATGAGAAGAAAAGTCGATAAAGATATTGTCTCACTCGAAAGAAGTATCGCGTTGGGAAGCTATGATGAAAAATACGAAAAGGTTTCAAAATATATAGATTGGGTTTTGAGAGTTCCTTGGGAGGCTGAGACGAAGGACACTTTAGATATTATCAAAACCAAAGAGATTTTTGAGAAGCATCACTTTGGAATGCTTGATGTTAAAAATAGATTTTTAGAATATGTTTCAGTTTTGAAGTTGAGAAGTCAAAATGATGATACTGCCAAGGATTTTCGTGCCCCAATTTTGTTATTAGTTGGTTTGGTTGGTACTGGAAAAACAACTTTTGCTACCTCACTAGCAGAAGCTCTTGGAAGAGAGCTTGTTAGAATTCCTTTTGGAGGTATGGGATCTGCAGCAGAGCTAAGAGGTGACTCTAGATTAATTCTGGGCTCTGAGCCAGGGAGAGTTATCAAAGGTGTCTGTGAAGCAGGTGTAAGAAACCCAATTATTCTTTTAGACGAAATTGACAGAGGAAGTTCTGAAGCAAATAAAGACATTATGGGTGTTTTAGTTGAATTATTGGATCCAAAACAGAATCATGCTTTTAGAGATAACTACGTTGACTATCCAGTTGATTTATCTCACGCAATATTTTTAGCAACTGCGAATAATACTACAGCTATTGCAACAGCTGTTATGGACCGTATGGAAAAAATTTCTATGCCTTCTTATACAGATCACGAAAAAATTGTCATTGCTAAAAAGTATATTTTGCCTGGACTTTTAAAAGATGCAGGTCTGACCCCTCAGCAATTTATTATTGAAGATGCTGTCTGGGGAGTAGTGACTCGTCCGTTAGGTTTCGATGCTGGTATTAGAACGCTCGGTAGAACTTTGGAGGGTGCTGTTAGAAAAGCAGCTAGAATTATTGTTGAAAAAGGATATCCTGAAATTGTTATTACTTTGGAAAATAAGAATATTTTCTTACCTCAGTATTAACATCAGTCATAATGAATTTAAATAAGCTTTATCAAAATTTAGAAAAAAATTACAAAACTTTACCTTTAGCGACTAAAGCAATTGATATCATTCCAGGAGAAGGTCCGGCTGATGCAAAAATATTATTTATTGGTGAAGCCCCAGGTTTTCAAGAAACAGTTGAGCGTCGACCATTTGTAGGACGCTCTGGAAAGTTTTTTAGAAAAACTTTGATAGAGGAAGCTGAAATTCAAGATTCAGAAGTTTATATAAGTAATATTGTAAAAGTGAGACCTCCCGATAATAGAGACCCATCACCAGAAGAGATTGTAGCTTTTAAACCAGTTTTAGATCAGGAAATTGAAATTATTAAACCAAAACTAATTATAACTTTGGGTAGATTTAGTATGGCTAAGTTTTTGGACGACGTAAAAATATCTCAAGTTCATGGCAGACTACATAGAATTACATGGCCCATTGGCACTAAAAAAAGTTTGTTTATTTTACCGATGTACCACCCGGCTGCGGGACTGAGAAGTGGAAAAATGCGGGCGTCATTTATTGATGATTTTAAAAAAATTCCTAAGATAATCGAATGGATAGAAAATCAGAAAGAAACTGAGAGTTTTAAGACGACAGTGGATGAATACCTGCTCTAGTTTGTGTTAAAATGAACAAGTTCGCGAATCATTTTTATGAAAAGCTTTTTATTATTTATTCCACTAATTACAGTTGTCATTGGGTTAATAATTTATAAATTCCAAGACAAGAAAAAAGAATTTTTAAAGCTAGACTTAGTTCAGTTTATTTATTTATTTTTAATAGCTCCAACAATGTTTGTTTGGTCAAAATCATTTATATTTTATATTCTTAGAAATGAACTTCAATTAAATTTATCTGTAACTAATTTATTTATTATAGATACGGTATTTAGTGTATTGTCATTTATTGTTATTGCAGCTATAGCCATTCATTCTTTAACAAAAACTTTTTGGATAAAGAGACATCATGATCCAGAATTTGATATCTATCATTTATCCGAGTATTTCCATCTTTGGTGGTCTCACATAATTATGTGGGGCGGAGCCATGATTCTTGCAACTTTTATGTCGATCGTAAATCTTTTGGTTCCGTTAGAGTTTGTTGTGTCTTCTAAGCTTCAATTTTACTCCTTATTTGGATTGGGATTTATTTCAGGAATAGCATTTTTTTATATAATCTGGAATTCGGATCCTCAACAAGGAAACTATATGAGGTTGATGAAGTTGCTTTTGGCATTTTCACTTATAATTCACATAGTAGTATATTTTATTTTCGAGCCATCATTTAACATTACAAATGGGGTTTATTGGTTTATGCTGTCAACTTTTGCCGCTGCTGTTTTTGCAGCTTCAACCTTTGAAAAATACGACAAAACAAATAGGCTCAGAGAATTGCTTCTGCATTCTGGTTGGGGAGAAAATAAAGGTGTGAATTTATTTGGTGCATTAAAAATTCCTGAGGGAATCGTGAGAGAGAAACAAATATTAAAGAAAAAAGTAATAAAGAAAAAATAATTTAATATAAGAAAGAAAGATTTATGTCAAAATTGAAAATTATTCCGCTAGGCGGAATGGGAAACGTAACTCAAAACATGTTTGTATATGAGTATGAAGATGAAATACTCATTGTAGATTGTGGAATTGGTTTTCCAGATTCATATATGCCCGGAGTTGATATTTTAATTCCAGATATTTCATATCTATTAAATAGACTCGAAGAGGGAAAACAAATAGTTGGAATGTTGCTGACTCATGGTCATGATGATCACATTGCTGCTTTGCCATATCTATTGCCTGAGCTTCCGGATTTTCCAATTTTTGGATCGCCACTTACGGCAGGGTTTGCAGAACAAAGAATGAAAGACAGCAAGGTTCAAAGACCAGTTAATGTAGTTAAAGATAATCAAGATATTCAAATAGGGCAACATTTTTCAGCAAAATTTTTCTCAATTACTCACTCAGTTCCAGATACAAGGCATATAGCTATAACTACACCTGAGGGTTTGATTTATCACGGCAGTGATTTTAAATTAGATCCAAACCCGGTGGATGGAATAGTATCTGATTTGGAACATATAGCCTTATTAGGAGAGCAGAACGTACTTTGTATGCTGATCGACTGTTTAAGAGTGGAAAACCCAAAATGGGTGGAATCAGAATCTATGACAGGTCCCGCAATTGATAGTGTTATGGCTGAGACAAAAGGCAAACTAATCATGACTCTGATGAGTTCACATATTCATAGAATTCAACAAACAATAAACGCTGCTCAAAAACATGACCGAAAGGTAGTTTTTATTGGTAGATCAGTCGAACAAAATGTGGAAGTCGCCACCGGGATTGGGAAACTAATTATTCCTCAAGGAATAAAGATAGATAAAAAACATATTGCAGATGTAGCTGATGACAAACTTTGTGTGATTGTAGCTGGAAGCCAAGGTCAAGAAGGATCTTCATTAATGAGAGCAGTTTTTGGTGACCATCCAAGTCTTAGAATTAAAAAAACTGATACAGTGGTTTTTTCAGCCGATGCTATTCCTGGAAATGAACTTACTTTTTATGGAGCAATAAATGAGTTATGCAGAAACAAAATTCATGTTGTTTATCCAGCAGTCATGCCTGATCTACATAAATCTGGTCATGCTAGTGCTCCAGAGCAACAGAAATTACTAAGTTTGATCAAGCCAAAATATGTCATGCCGATTGGCGGAGATGACAGGCATAGGTTTAAATTTTTTGAATTGGTTGCCTCAAAACTTGGCTTTGACGAAAAACACGTACTTATTCCAGATAGTGGTGAAGTTATTGGTTTCGAGAATGAAGAGTACTTTGTTCTTGATCAAATCAATTTAAGGGCTCAAATTATTGACGGTTTAGGAATTGGGGATGTTGGTCCAAAAGTACTCAAGGACAGAAGATCTCTTGGCCAAGCAGGAATTGTTGCGGTTATTATTCCAAGAGTTGACGGAAATCTAGATTTAGGCAAAATTGAGGTTGTTTCTCGAGGCTTTGTTTTTATGGAAGAAGCTCAAGATGTAATCCAGTTCATCAAATCAGAAACCGCTAAATTAGTAACTGAAGAGCAACGAAAAAATACTAACCTAACTATAATTCAGGGCTTAATAGAAAAAAGAATCTCTCGAAGACTTTATAAGATTATCAGAAGAGAACCTATGATTGTGTCTGTCTTTATTGACGTGTAAAATTGATCTAATCTAAAAAAAGTACTTAAAATATTTATAAATCAGGTTTAATTTCGTTGATTTAAGAATAATTATAAATCACTACTACATCAGACCTAATTTATAAATATTTTAAGTACAATTTAAGATAGGTCAATGACATTTACTTTGTCATGAGGATGAGTGTTAAAATGTAAAAATAAGTTGCCTCTTGTCAAGACAGAGGAATATGGTATATCCTATAATAAATATATTCAAGGAATAGGGATTTAATCATGGGCCGAAAAAGAAAAAGAACACCACTGAAACTCAAGATAAGAACAGAGACAATTCATTCTATTGTAGCTGTTATTTTAGTTGCACTTGGTTTTTTAGTAATTATTTCTCTTACCGGTCAAGGATACTTGTTGGCAGCAATTAATAATTTTCTTGCCGCTAAATTTGGATCAGCACTTTTATTCTTGCCATTTGTGTTTATTTCATCTGGTATGGTCATGTTTCGCACGAAGTGGATGTGGTCAAAACCACATGTTTTGCTTGGAACATTATTAATTATGCTTGGATGGCTTGGTTTCTTTAAGACAGGAGACATTGGAATTAAAACTTTTGCCAACTTATCAACATTGATCACTCCAATGGGCACTTATGTTGTTTTTGCCTCTTTATCATTGATCGGAATTCTAATTATTACTCAACTGTCTATTCATGAAATTACTGAGTTGACAGCGAAACTTAAATTTAATCGTAAGGAAACTTCAAAGAAGGACAATGAATCACTTTTTAGTGAGGAAAATGTTAATAAAGCCAGAGGATTTAGACTTCCAAAGTTGGGTTTGAGTTTGGGAAAGAATAAAACAGAGAATTTGAATATCAATAACGATTCGAGAAATGAAGATGATTTCCCAGCTAGTGAACATGGTGGAACTGCTATTCATGATCATGAAAATAAAAATATTGATGGATCTGAAGGAGGCTTAGAAAACAATCTCATGACTCCAAGCAATTCGCAGGCCATTTGGGAATATCCGCCACTGTCATTGTTATCAAGCTCAGAAGGTGGCAAAGCAGATAGAGGCGATGTTAATAAAAATGCAGATGTGATTGAAGAAACTTTAGAGTCATTTGGAATTAGAGCAAAAGTAAAAGAAGCCAATTATGGTCCTTCTGTTACTCAGTATGCATTAGAAATTGCTAGAGGTACCAAGCTTTCAAAAATCACTGGTTTGGCTACTGATTTGGCTCTGGCTTTAGCGGCGCCCGGTGGTCAAGTAAGAATTGAGGCTCCAATTGCAGGCAGATCATTAGTTGGTGTTGAAGTTGCCAACTATTCGGCACAATTTGTGACACTTAGAAAGATGCTCAGTAGTCCTATTCTTAAAAAGCATCCTTCAAAATTGGCGGTTGCCTTGGGAATAAACGTTTCTGGACAACCATTAATCGCAGATATTGCCAAAATGCCTCATTTATTAATTGCAGGCTCTACTGGTTCTGGTAAATCAGTCTGTATCAATACATTTATGTGTTCAATGTTGTTTAGAGCAAGTCCGGATGAAGTTAAATTTATCTTGGTTGATCCAAAGCGTGTAGAGCTCACTGCTTACAACAATATTCCTCATTTATTGACTCCAGTCATAGTTGAGCCAAAAAAGGTTGTTTCAGCATTAAAATGGGCAACCCATGAAATGGATAAAAGATATAAACAATTGGCAGAAGTTGGGGTCAAAAACATTGAAGGTTATAACGAGTTGGCAGGTCATGCAGCGATGCCTAGCATCGTGATTGTGATTGATGAGTTGGCCGATATTATGCTTTACGCACCTTCAGAAGTTGAAGAAAGTATTACTAGAATTGCTCAAATGGCTCGTGCCGTCGGAATTCACCTTGTTCTCGCTACACAAAGACCATCTGTTGATGTTATCACAGGCTTGATCAAAGCAAATATCCCAACCAGAATCGCCTTTAATGTATCAAGCATGACTGACTCTCGTGTGGTTCTCGATACTCCAGGCGCTGAAAAGTTGCTTGGAAAAGGAGATATGCTTTATGTTCCACCGGATCAATCTAGACCAAGTCGTGTTCAAGGAACCTATGTTTCTGAAACTGAAATTAAAGCCATGATCGACTTCATCAAAGCTCAAGGTCAAAAACCAGAATATTCTGAGGATGTTACCGATAAATACAAAGCTTCAGGAGAAAAAGGTGGTTCCGTTGGATCTGTCGGATCTGACAAAGATGAGCTATTTGAAGAAGTGATTAAATATGTCGCCCAAAGCGGTAAGGGTTCTTCATCAAGTATTCAAAGAAGATTTTCAGTTGGTTACAATCGAGCAGCAAGAATTCTAGATCAAATCTATGAGGCTGGTATGGTCGGTCCTCAACAGGGCAGTAAGCCAAGGGAAGTAAATAGCGGTAAAATCATGGAGTATTTGAGAACTGCAAATACGGAGAATAATTAGTTAAAAATTAAGATGGAGGCGAAATGCAAGAAAATTTAAATGAGAAAGTTAATCTTCAAGAAAATGCATTTACTACTCAAAAATTCACAACTCAAAAATCTCCTTATCAAGCAATTGCACTTTTTTTAGCAATTCTGGTTGTCATACTTTCCGCTTATTCATTTTTGAGTTTGAACAATCGAACCGTAAAAAATTTACTACCAGAGCAAGCTGTGGTTGACGACTCAGTTGGTAATGAAGTTTCTAATAATATTGATTCAGCAGCCACAAGTTTATCTGATATGCTTGCTGATGATGGTCAGATTTCACAGAAGATTTTTCCAATTACCAGCTCTTACAAAGCATTTGTACAAGGAAATAAAGATGGTTATATTGATGTAACTCCAATAGATCCCTCAGTCAAACCTTATACTGTTGAAAAGTATGGAAAAATATATGATGGCGGAGCTTTAGGATTAGGAAATACTGGTCTGACGCTTGCTCCTGATTTGAAAAAATTTGCAGTTATCAATACAGACTCAGTTTTAATTGCAAGTGTAGATGGTGATAATGAGCTAAAAATAGACCTCAAAGGAGTCCAATATATTAATGGATGGTCAACTGACTCAAATCTGTTATTAGTTTATGTTTCGTCAAATTCAATAAAAAGTAATTTAGAATCTGGCGGTCCAGGATATGAACCACCCGATCAATTTGATGTCGATCAAAATTTGAGTCCAGGTGGCTTTGTTCTAATTGATTTTAAAAATGGTTCGATGAAACACATGACGGAGCTAGATGGAATGCTGGTTTATGCTTGGGTTGGAAGCGACGGGTTAATTCTATCTTCAGGTATGGGACAGAATGAAACCTTTGTTTACTATTCGCTTGCAGAAAAAATGGTTGATAGAAAAGCAGTTAATTCCTTAAATGAAGTTTTTGGCCAGCAACTTTCGTTTACTGAAGATGGAAAAAAATGGTCTACAGTTACTTCGACTAAAAAAGGTAGTACTGAGATGGCAAAAGCAACAATTGGAAACTTCCCAAACATGGGTGATATAGCATCCATAGAGTTTCCATGGGCATCTAGACAGAGACCTACAATATCGCCACAAGGTAATTTAGTAGCCTTAATGGGTTATGAGATTTTAAATGGCCCTCAGTATGTCTATATATTTGATGGGAATAACATAGAGCAAATTACAGAGGGACTTCCGGAAATGTGGATTGATGATTCTCAGTTAATATACTCAAATTATGATGCTGTATCTATTTACAATGTCTTAACTAAAAAATCTACAAACTTGCGCTAATTTTTGAATCTGCTATAATTTTCGTATATGAAAAATACAAAAACTCTTCTTATTGTTTTGTCTTTGGCAGTGGTAGCTAGTTTGCTAACTTTTGCAGCAAAATCAAGAACTTCTTTTACTGGTCAAGGTGGAATGATGGATTTTCTTGATAGCGATAAATCTACAGGAATGATGTATGACACATCATCAATTAGTGCTGATCCTAGTGGAGTTTACAATGCGGGACCCGTAGATGAACTTACTTATGATGATAGCGAATCTTTAATTGCTAAGACATCGATGATGGAAGAGCCAATGATGTACCCAGGAGGATTCTTGCCACCATACTACGGTGATGATGCTTTGTATGTCGAGGACAGAGTTTATCAAAAGTCTTCATACCATTCGGTAGTAGTTGATGATGTACCAGCATATTTAAGAGGAATTAGAGAATATGTTTTAAGTGTTGGTGGTAAGGTTCTAAATTCTGGCGTTTCTTCTGGAGCTGGATATCAAAATGGCTACGATAGTGGTTCTTTATATATGAAAGTACCAGTAGCTAAGTTTGATGAAGCTACCGCAAGAGTTACAGAAAATGTTAAAAAAGTGTTTTCAGAGAATATTGATTCAAGTGACGTAACTGGTCAGCTTGTAAATACTACTGACAATTTACAATATTTAAAAGATGAAAAATCTCTTAAAGAAGCTGCATTATTAGATGCTCAAACAGAAGTTGAAAAGAGAAGATATAAGATTGAAATTGAAAGACTTGATAGACAGATTGCTGATGCAGAAAAAGGTCTAGAAAGTGTTGAGCAAACAATTGAGTATTCATCAATTACAGTTCAAGCTGCAGATAGTGAAAGATACTACAATCCTGAAGCAAGGCTTAGTATATATGAAGAATTTCTAAGAGCTTGGGAATCTTTGAAGGAGCTTCTTAAGGTTGCTGGATACTTTGGAATTTGGGTATTAGTCTACTCAGTAGTTTGGTTTCCAATAGTGTGGATTATCAAGAAGATTTTTAGAAAATTTGGAAATTAAAATTTAATTAGAAGCAAAAAACCTGGTTTAATAAACCAGGGTTTTTTTGATCGATGGAGGTTGAAAACTCTAAGTACCTGAGCGAGACTCACCTGTTAGCTTCCAGCCTCGTGAAATGTAGAAACTTATCCAGACTGATGTTACCCAGATATTATCCTGTCCATCTTTGTGCATTTCGTGTTCCATTGATTATCTCCTCGAAAATTTGATAGATGTCCGCAGTGGACATCATTTGAAATAGGTCTTGCTCTACCAATATTATAGGACACATCTTTGAAATAATCAAGCGTGATTTAAATATTATACTAAAAAGCCCCGTTTTCCAACGGGGCTTTTTAGTATTTGGTGGAGATGACGAGGAATGACCTCGTGTCCGCAACAGCAAGCTAACATTATCTACAGACATAGTTTGTTTTTGTTATTGTGAAAGGGGGGAATAAACAAACCTTTTTATCACAATCTTTGTCAATTTTTACTTAAGCAAATACCAACAAACGAGTACTTGTCGTCACACTGACTGAGGTTGAATCATTCAAATTAAAAACGCCAATGAAATTATTTAATAGAATGCCTAATTATGCTGCGAGAGCGTAAGAAGGAGCAATATTGAATGCATTGGAAGCAGCGTTAGCAACTTCTTTTGCGGTATTCAATAAAATGCTTTTTGCAGTTTTATTTGCAATTATGTTTTTGACTCTGTTTTACATCTTTCTTAGTCGAAGATGGTCTGCAAATGTTAAAGTACGTATCACGTCAAAGCAATACATCCCCAAATATATCGATATTATACGCTGATTTTAATAATGTTCCAATATTTATAGTTTTCTTTTGAATATACCAAACTATTTTTGGGCTAGCGCTAGACCGATTACTTTTTTAATTCCATTGTTTTTTAGAATTTTTGCACATTCGTTAAGTGTGCTGCCTGTGGTAATTACATCATCTACGAGAATTACGGTAGATTCATGTCCAATTTTAGTTAAAATTTGTGAAATAGCTGATTCATTTATTGCAAATGAATCAGCTAAATTAATCATTCTTTCTTCTTTATTTCTTATAGACATTTGGCTTTTAGTGTTTCTTTTTTTAATTAAAAGATTCTCATATGGTATGTTTGTTAATTTTGAAAGTGATTTAATTATTTCTTCTGATTGATTAAAACCTCTTTTGCTTTTTTTATTTTTATGGATTGGTATTGGAACTAATAAATCACAACTTGGAAAATTTACACTTCTGTAGATTATTCTTGCAATTATATCTCCAATATTAATTACACTTTTATATTTAAAATTATGAATTAGTTTTTTAATAACTCCTTGGTATTTGCATACAATAATGATTTCATCAATGTAATTTATTTGTTTTGATGCATCGAAACTAAATGAAAAAAATTCTATTTGTTCATAGCAATTGCAGCATAGAAGAGTATCTTTCTTGCCGCAATTTATACAGAAACAAGGAAAAATAATCTCAATTAAAATTTGAAAAATAAACTTAATTATTAGAAATATGATTTTTATCACAAATCATCTTGCCAGTAAAATCTTTAGTTATTCTTGAAGGTTCAATCGTTTTTAGCAGCTTTATCAATTTGGTTTAATGAGCGTTGATCTGAGGCATATAAAGATTTCAATTTAATTTCTAGGTTTTTGGCTTCTTTTAAATTATTCGTTTTATTTAATAGATTTAAGTAAACTAAATTTGTATTGAAATTAAATTCTGAATTATCTATTAAGTTCTTAACTAATGGTAAAGCCTGATCATATTTTTTTTCTGACAAGAGAATATTTACCAATGGTGCATAGGCAGGAAAAAAATTGTTATTCATAGAAATTGCTGTTTTAAAAGATTGCTCTGCTAAATCAATTTCTCCTAAACTTAGATAAGTATTTCCCAAGTTATGATGAGTTTGCGGATAGAAGTCTGCAATCTCAATGGCTTTTTTGTAGTTTTCAATTGCCTTTTGATTTTGACCTGCTTGAGCATATGCCATTGCCAAATTATTATTCATTCTAGCTGACTGAGAAAATGCTAAAGTATAATTGTAAAACTTAATTGGATTGCTCCATATTCTATTTTGTTTAATCGTTAGGACAATATAAATTACTAGTAAAATTGGCAGAAAATATTTTGCAAAGTTATTCAATTTATTTTTAAATAATGTTTTAATAATTCCATAAATAAATATTGTAAATCCAATTATTGGCATATATAGCCAATGTTCGTAAATTAAACCATTAACTGGAATGATTCCTGAAACTGGTATTAACATAATTAAAAACCATAAAAATCCATACCAAATAAATGTTGTCTTTTGTCTCTTATATTCAACGCTGCCAATAATTGTTATAAGAATAATTAATATTAAAGTTGCGATTAGCCAAATAGAAATTGGTTCATCTACGATTTCTAAGTTTCGCTCCATGTGGAGTTTATTCGGCCACAGAATGAACTGAAAATAGTCCCAAAGTGATTTTATGAAGGTGTGAAATCTTATAAAAACACTTGAACCATATGGTGATTGATCATACGCCTGAATACTTGTTGAAATGTTTAATATTTTATTTCTAAAAAATAAATATGACAAAGAACTCAGGGTGAGAAATCCAAGAGTGAAAATTTGTGGTTTGTTTTTCGGCCAGAGTCTTTTAATTTTATCTTGATTTAATAATGCAAATGTTATAAATAATAAACCTAGTGATGCAATTCCAATTTCTTTGCTTAGGATACTAAATATGTAGAGAATAATTGTAAGAGAAATCAGTTTATTCATGCTTAGTTCTAACGATAAATTATAAATTTGTAATTTAGGATACTTATTAAGGCAAAGAAGTGAAAAAGCTAGTAAACTGAGGAGACTCCAAAAAGCATACAAAGAATCTCCGCGTGAGTTTGCATAGACAACTGCCTCTGTTTGAATTGGATGTGTTAGGAAGATAGCACTGATCCAGAATGAGGTATTTTTAGTTATACCCAGATGAGTTAGTAAAATAAATAAAATAATTCCTGTTAAAACATGTATTGTAGTGTTTGTAAGATGAAAACCAATTGGATTGAGTCCCCAAATTTGATGATCAATGGCAAAAGATAGTGTTGTTAGTGGGCGATAATAGCTACTATTTTCACCAGCACCCGCAATGGTATTTTCAGTAAATATTTTTTTGAGTTCAAAATTCTT
>VFLK01000005.1 GCA_009885085.1 Minisyncoccota bacterium | reverse complement strand
TTCTGACAGAATCTAAGTGTAGATCTTCAATTTTAGTAGGTCGATATTTTCTATTCCATGACATTGATTGTTGGCCTTTTTCGAAGTTTATTCATGATGATACCCAAGCAGATGCATCATTCCATGTTGTAAATAAAAACAAAGTTGATCGTCAACTAATTTTCCATAGCGCTTCGCACTTGATACAGCTTCAGGAAAACTGATAACTACGTCACCTAAATGAGGAGGAACTCCTTCTGGAAGTGGAAAATCATACAGATCATTTTTTTCGTGTTGTGGGAAAGACAAAACGTCAGTTTCTCCCGCATGCTTAAGCTCTGATTCATTTAGGTGTTTGATTTTTCTTTTGCCAACAACAGAGATATCAATCTGGGCATGATCGATGTTATTTTCTTTAAGTACTAATTGAGCAGTCTCTCTCAATTTTTTACGATTGATTGGGAAACGCGATCCAACATGTAGGTTAATGATAAGCATACTAATACAAGATACTACAGTGAGGGGCAAAATTGAATATGAAAATGAAGTAATTAGCTCTCAATGATGAATTTTTGAGCAGAAAGCAGTGATCTTTCAATACTTTCGAGAATATTATGTTGGCTGTCTGGAAATTTGTCGATTAAGAAATCTAAAATTTTGGGATTTTGATAATCATCTTGACATAATCTTAAAAATTGTTTTCTATCCTCCAGAGATTCAAAGTTATCAAGTAGATTGCTGGTAATTGCAATATTCATAATGGATATCAAGATTTTCGTTGCTTCATCAGCATATTCTTTTTCGAAGAAGATCAAGAATTCATTAATTTTATCCAATGGCAACAAAGATTTGTAATAAACTTTTTTTAGATAATCTACATTAATTAAGTTGTCATTCATATTTAAGTATATATTCCTATTTAAATAATTTATCTAAATAAATTGGTCCGAGTGCTACTTCATTTTTGGGATCATCTACAAACATAAGTAAAACTTTACCCTGAGATTTTGGACTCCAAATTCTGCCTTTAATAATCACTTCAGGAGATGCGCCAAATTGATGTTGAAATTGATTTTTGTGGTCAATATTGCCAACAACACCAACTACAGCAATCCTTTCAGCAGGATTAATTACCACCATCTTTCTAAATTTATACCAAGATTTAAGTTCTTTGAAATTAATATTCCAGTCTGGAAGTTGATATAGTTGAAGGCTAAAATAATATTTCTCAAAATCTTCTGCCTCTTGAGTTATATCTCCATGATTTACAAACCAACCAAATGCGCTCCTTGACCTGTCTATGCCTGCTTCTAATAAATCTAAGTGGTTTTTGAGCTCATCATTTGGAGATCTTTTTAAATGTGCCTCACTGCCCATTACACCGGTCGAATGATTAATCCTGTGGTCTTCTAAATCGGCTACAATATCGAAACCAAGAAGATCACTTAGTTGTTGTTCTAAATATAATTCTGATTGACTCTCAAGTTGTCCTGCTGGAAGAGAAAGGAGATCAATTAATTTATCAAAAATTGAGTTGAGCTCCTCAGCGGAAATTTTTGATTCAAGAAGTTTTTCTTTGGAAGTAATTTGACTAAACTCATTAATAACTTTGCCTTCAACTGAGTTGTTGGAAATTATTGAGTTGTTATTTTCTGTTCGATCAAATTCACCAAGGTTTTCTACTTTTAGGTTTCTGTCTTGAAGCCAGCCGAGTAGCTCAACATTATCTTGATAAAAATCTGATTTTGACTTTTCTAAAAATAGTTTCAACTTTCTTACTTTTTCGGATGGTTGTTGTGTTTGGGCGGGCATCGGTACTTCATTCTACATTAAAAGTACAACCTAACTCAACTATCTTAAAGAAAAGACGTTCATCTACTCAATAATTTAGTTGCTTGGTCGAGTCTTTTCAATGTCATTTCTTTACCAATTATTTCAATTGTTTCGAAAAGAGGTGGCGTAGCTTTTCTACCAGTAACTGCAACTCTGAGCATCATAAAAAATTGATTCTTCTTCCATTCTTTATTCTCTTGAAGTGTTCTGATTATTTCTTCGATTTTAGAGGTGCTCCAATCTTCAATTTTTAACATTTCTGATTTAGTTTGTTGAAGCTGAATTAGTACTTCATCAACATTTGATTTTTTAAGAAGCATTTTTTGTCTTAGAAAACTTTCGCTGGTTTCATCTTTAACATCATCATGCAGATCAATATCTCGATAAAAAAAGCTAGTTAATTCTTCTATATCAGAAAGTTTTTCTAATCTTTCTCGAACTAAAACAAGAATACTATCTAACTTATCTTTTGGAAAATCATTAGGCAAAAACTTTTGAATCTTTTCTTTCAATTCAGCGGGTTCGAGTTTTCTAATGTAGATGCCATTGATCCAATCTAATTTTTTGAGATCAAAAACAACAGATTTGGAACTAACATCTGCCGGGTCAAATCGTTCAATGTATTCTGCCATGTTCATTATTTCAACATCGTCTGGTCTGGACCAGCCTAATATCATGAAGAAATTTAAAAGGGCGTCTGGTAAATATCCTCGATCCAAGAAAGATTGTGCCGAAACAGTTCCTTTTCTTTTACTCATTTTGCCTTTTCCATCTGGATTTAAAAAGATAGGAATGTGGGCAAAAATTGGTAATTCCCAACCAAAAGCTTCATATAGGAGGACATGTTTTGGAGTTGAACTAATCCATTCTTCTCCACGCATAATGTGAGTGATCTCCATTAAGTGATCGTCGACAACCACGGCCAGGTGATAGGTAGGATAACCGTCACTTTTCATTAAGACCTGGTCATTCACCGTATCGGAGTTGATATTAATTTCACCCCTAATCAGATCGATAAATTTAACTTCTTTATTTTCGGGAACTTTTAATCTGACAACACTCTCTATATTTTGGTCTAACTTTTCCTGAACTTCATCGGGTGAAAGGTTTCTGCAATGGCCGTCATACTTTGGCGGTGTTTTGTCTGTTTGCTGCTTTTCTTTAACTTCTTGGAGTCTTTCTCGTGTGCAAAAACAACGATATGCCTTGCCTTTGGTAATAAGTTCCTCAGCCATTTTTTGGTATATAGGTAATCTTTGAGATTGAATGTAAGGTCCAAATTTACCACCGACTCCGGGACCTTCATCCCAGTCTAGTGAATAAAGTTTTAAAATTTCTTGAATTTTTTCTACACCATCGTCAACTTCTCTAACTTTGTCGGTGTCTTCTATTCTTAAAATAAATTGACCTTTATGTCTTCGCGCAAAGGCATAATTTTTTAAAGTAATTGCGAGACTGCCGACGTGCATGTCTCCGGTTGGGCTAGGTGCCATTCTTGTTCGTACATTCATGGAGTTAATTATAGCCTGAAGAAGTAGATTTGGCTATTTCTGAACGTAAGTTGGATCTAGAGCAGAAACATATCCAAGGAAGCCATCATCTTCATTTTCGAAAATATAGATTGGTTGAAGGTATTCTTGTTCTTCGAAGTCATCATAGTATCCAAGTGAAACTTTTCTGATTATTGCTTGATCGGATTTTCCTTTTGATGCAATATATCCCTCTCCAGCTTGTAAAATTTGCCATGCCGACTGAGACGATCTTAAAGGATAAGTATGAAATTGATCGTAATCAACGTCATTATGATTCATCTCAAAATCAACAACTCCATCTGAGCCTCCATCGGAAGAACCAGTTAAAATTGCTCTAATAGAAGCTTGATATCCTTCTGGACTATACATTTTATAAACTAGATCGATTGCGTTTCTATCAATATCAACTTGAATGAAATCGGCATCTGATTGCGAAGCAGCTGGTGCTAATTCTCCGCCAAGAGATTTAAGGTAAACTATTTCGGCAGATGCTGATGCAACATCATCTGGAAGTAAATCACCCCTTTTTAGGAATTTTTTGACATCTTTAACAGCATCAGGTCCAGAAGGAGTCTTGGTATTTACCAAAAATTCTGGATGGGAAAGATAATTTGTTGTGAATTTAAAGTTAAGATTTCTAATATTCATTTCCAAATTTGAAGCCAGTGGCTGAGATTTAGTCCAACGATATGTTTCAGTTCCTAAGACTTCAGGTGCAAAAACAAAATCATATTGTGAAGCGATATTTTTTGCTTTCTGGTCAGCTAATAAGTTGGCAGCTGCCTTTGGCATAAAGTAAACTTTTGCTCTATCTCCAAACTCAGAAGTTGAGCCAGTCGCAGTTTCAAGAATATAGCTACTTGGTTTTTGATCATCAGTTCTAGCATCAAATCTAAGCGCTGGCAGTTTTCCAAAGCCCACAGTTGGTGGAGGTGGAGGAGCTGGGTGGGTAGCTTTCCAATAAGCAATAAACCCGGTTACAAGAACACGACCAATCATTAACGTGATAAGAGCGATTGATCCATACTTTACTGCTTGTCTACTGAATTGAGTTAGTTGAGTAAGTGTGAGTCCGGTATTTTCTTTAGCAGCCATAGTTCTTTAATAATAGCAATTTTTTTATGGTTTTGAAACAGGCTCTAGCGCGGATTGAAATTCTTCAAAGAAATCGGCAGGTGTTTGAGATCTTTTGTCTAAGTCGATACTTAGGCATTTTTTAATTAAAATATTAATTTTATCTAGAGCTAATTGATCTGTAATGAGTGGACAATTTTCGAGCGTTAAATCTTGATACTGAAATTTTTTAGCAAACTTTTCTAAAGTGTCATTGTTGACTTCTTTTTTTTCTTCGTCAAGCAAAGTGCAGTTATTTTCAAGAATATCTTTTGCAAATGCTGCAATTAATAATGCGTCTTTTCTTAGGCCTACTCTGTTGAATGGATCTTTTCCTTTGGTTAAAAATTGGTAAAGATTTACTGCCATAGCAAAAATATCAGATCGTCTATCTATCAAAGGCTGTTTGCTTTCTGGATGAAAAGTTAAACATTTTTCTGGAGACATGTATCTTGATTTTCCAGGTTCCCAGAGATGTTCGGTCGAAAGAATTTTTGGTTCCTCGCTCACTAGAGAAAAATCGGTGACACGAATTCTTTTGTCATCACCCTCTACAAAGTTGTCAGGCGATAAATCATTGTGAGCAGTAAAACCATCATCGTATAAAAATTCCAAGCCTGAACAAATATCTTTTACCCAACGCGTTACATCGTCAAGCGAGGTTCCACTTTCTTTCATTTTTGTTAGTAAATTTTGACCTCCAATGATCCTTTCAGTTGCTGTAACCTCATTACCGATGGCGTGTAAACGAAGTAAAGTTGGTGGATAAGCATCTGGGTACCTTTCAGAGAGGGCAGTTAAAACTTTTTGTTCTTGATCGAACATTTCTCTTATGCCTTGATTGGCATCTTTTTTAAGAATTTTGACTGCAAGTGGTAATCCACTATCAGCATAACTTCCAATTAAAAAATCTGTTTCAATACCGCCTTCAGCTATGATTCTCGAATCCTTGTTTTTTGGATCGGAAAAACCTTTGTCCTCCAATTGTTTCATCAATTTTCCTACAATCACGCTATGAATATGAAAATTTATTCTATCGTGAGAATTTCCTGGAAATTGTAGCTCAAGATATCTTTGATCTAGATCTCTCAATTTTTGTAAGGCGCTATTTTTATGCGCTTCGCTTGGGCCCGCGTCTTCAAGATTGGCTAATATCTCTTTTTCAATTTCATTGACTACCTGTTCATAGTCAGCAAAGGCTTTCTCTAGATTTGGTCTAGTTTCAATTGGTTCATTCATAGTCAGTCAGTTCATTCATAGGTTGCTCGTGTAAGTCATATTCATAGTATAATAATTCAATCATGAAAGTAAACATATTAACCATTTTTCCAGAGTATTTCGCAACTCCTTTGGCAACTTCTATCATTAAAAGAGCTGTCGAGGGATCGGCAGTAGAGATTAATGTAGTTGATATCAGAAAATTCGCAACTGATAAACATAAGCTAACGGATGATAGGCCATTTGGAGGTGGTCCAGGAATGGTGATGAAAGTTGAGCCAATCGACTTGGCGCTTAAAAGTTTGGGTGTAAGAAAGCAGATTGTTGAATATGGAGCCGGTAATTCTAAAGTTGAGGCTGCCAACTCAAAAATAATCTTAACTTCGGCAAAAGGTAAACTTTTTAATCAGGCTGTTGCAAAAAATTATTCTGAACTTCAAGAATTAACGATTATTTGCGGACATTACGAAGGAGTTGATGAAAGAGTGGCAAAATTTTTGATTGATGAAGAAATCAGAATTGGTGATTATGTTCTAACCGGTGGTGAACCCGCAGCGCTAGTGATTTCAGATGCCGTGATTAGATTATTGCCAGAAGTTTTGGGAAACGACGAGAGCAATAAAAACGAATCTCATTCAACCCCAGGAAAATTGGGTTTTCCTCAATATACTAGACCTCAAACTTACAATGATTGGGAAGTCCCAGAAGTTTTGTTAGCAGGAGATCACAAAAAGATTGAAGAGTGGAGAGAAGGCAAGACTACAACCTGAATTGAAATATTACTTTTTTGGTCGTAGGCAGTTCGCCTAAAATGCCCAAAAAAGTAATATTTCAATTCATTGCTCGTGAATAAGCTTAAAATTAGTTGATATTCTACAACTTCACCAACTTCATCGCATCTTTAATGCTTTTAAATTCAAAATCAATTTCGTTTTTAATTTTATCAATACTCATGGCAGTATTTCTTTGGTAAGGTCGGTCTAAAGTCTTAAGGTACTCATTTAGATCGCCTTTTTTAACTTCTTTTCCAAAATTAAAGTTTTCGTTAATCAAACTTGCAAAATTAAAGTCAGTCCAGCTTTCTCCACTAGAAGAATTATAAATTCCTTTAGATTTAGTTCTGATTACCCAATCAACTACTAGGGCAAAATCATCAATAAATGTTGGTCCAAAAAAGTGATTAGTAAACTGTGGATACAATTTATCATTTTTTAGGCCATCAGCAATTCTTCTAACAGCATCTGGTCTAGCAAAATTATCAGACCTGAATGGTTGATCAATTCTTAAAATAGTCCAGTTGATGTCACTGTCAGTGATTGAGGTTTCGGCCTCTGCTTTAGTTTGACCATACCATTCTATTGGACTAAGGCTGTCTGATTCAGTATAAAGACCTTTCTTCTCGCCATTAAAGACATAAGCAGTCGAAATGTGAATTAGGTGTTTACCAAAATTTTTACAAGCTTTAACAATATTTTTAGTTCCATTAACATTTACTTTATAGGCAAGTCCAAATTTGTCGCCTTTTTGTTTCCAAGCTCCTGTAACATCTGTATAAGCAGCATAATGAACTATAAATTCGGCGGTAGAATTTTTTATTGCATTGTTAACACTGGATTCATCAGTAATATCTACGGGCAATTTTGGATCAGCGATGTCAAGTTTATCAATTGAATATTTATTTTCGAATATTTCCACGAACTTTGATCCAACTAAGCCGTTAATTCCTGTTGCAAGTAAAGCTTGTTTCATATTCTCCTTAAATATTATTAAAATTTTTCTGGGAACATATCTCTAAGAGAAGTTCCATCTATATCGCGTTGAGAGACAATCATTTTATTTTGCTCAATTGGCCACTGAATATTGATATCTTTATCAAAGAGAGCGATTGCTTTGTCTCCTGAAGTGTCTCTTTGCGACCAAACAGCGTCAACTGCATAAACATAATCGACAGGTCCTTTGACTGCGCATAGTGAGTTGCCGATACCTTTTGAAATAAAAATGGATCCATTAAGTGCAAGATCATCTACTCCTAAATAGAAACTTTCATATTTACCAAAAGTTGCAGAAGCTGGTCTTAAATCTACTAGAACACAGTAACAAAGCCCGTTGGTTACCGTCACAAGTTTGTTCCAATCCTCTGCATGAATTCCGCGAGCAATATTTTGATTAGATCTAGATTGGTTCATTTGTTTAATTTTGAATTCAGTTCCAGTGACTTCCTCAATCTCTGGAATTCTGCTGAGTTCTGCATAAAAGCCTCTATTGTCAGGAAAATACTTATGAGGAATAAAATATAATCCTTCAATTGCGGTTTTGTGGATTGTTGGACTAACTTTATTTTCTTCAGTTGGTATGAATGTTGCGTCAATCATAGTTTTTAGCAAAAAAATCTTTACTGTCGATTTTTAGAGGTTTCCACCATTCTTGGTTTAATTTGTACCACTCAACGGTCTTTTTTAGACCCTCTTCGAAACTGACAGTTGGCTTCCATCCTAACTCTCTATTAATTTTTGACCAATCAACGCTGTATCTTCTGTCATGTCCAATTCGGTCTTTTACGTACTCAATTTTTCCTTCATCTTCGCCCATGATTTTAGTAATCATTTTGACAATTTCAATGTTGGGGACGTCTTCGGTTAGTCCACCGACAACATAAGTTTCCTGGGCTTTATCTGAATGGAGAACTCTATCAATGGCATCACAATGATCTTGAACATATAGCCAATCTCTTACTTGCAGACCATCACCGTAAACTGGAATTTTTTTGCCTTCTATTAAATTTGTAATTGCCAAAGGAATTAATTTTTCAGGATATTGAAGCTCGCCATAATTGTTTGAGCAGTTGGTAATTGTGTAATTAAGACCATAAGTTTCGCCATAAGCTCTAACTAGATGATCTGATGATGCCTTGCTGGCAGAATATGGACTTCTAGGATCGTAAGCTGTCGACTCACTAAATTTTGAGTTCGGATTTCCAAGTTCAAGGGAACCAAAAACTTCATCTGTGGAGATATGGTGAAAGCGATCAACCTTATTTTTTAAGGCTGATGCCAGCAAAACGTGAGTGCCAATTACATTTGTTTCAAGGAATATTCCAGGATCTAAGATTGATCTATCAACGTGAGATTCGGCAGCAAAGTGAACGACAACATCGACGTCATCCATAATTTTATCAACAAGTTCGGTGTTGGTAATATTTCCTTCTATAAATGTGTAGTTAGGATTATCCTCAACAGATTTTAAACTAGAAAGATTGCCTGCATATGTCAGCGAGTCTAAATTAATAATCTTGCTGTCGGGATATTTTTGTAGCCAGTAAATAATAAAATTTGAACCAATAAATCCAGCGCCACCAGTTACTAATAAAGTTGAGTTTTCTTTCATATTTCAGAGTATCTTATATTGTTTATAATAAATAATCAATTATTTTCTTGTCGCGATTCATCAATTATTCTTTGGGTCTCTTCTGCTCCCAAGCCAGCTCTGACACGCACATACCTGTCTTCTAATCTGAGGTATTTTTTTTGTTCAGCAATCAACATTGATTCAAAATAACCTGCTATGATGCTTAAAACTACAACTAAGATTACCAAAATTCTGGTGAGCGTTTTGTAAGAAAATGGTTTGGATGTTAACAATGGTTTTGTCATTAACAAGGGTTTAGTCATTAATTTTGCTCCTTAATTTGATTTTCAGGTAACACATTTAATTTATCTTGAATTTCATTTCTAAAATTATCTTCATCTCTGATTTCATAAATCCATTCACCTTTGTGCTTGTAGGTTGGAGGATTTGTAATTACTCCGTTTGGATCTTCTGGGAAAACGCTCAAAGAGTGGCCGTTGAAAGAAATATTACTTTTAACGGGAAGTAATTCTCTAATGGTTGCGACACCTTCTTGAACTGAAAATTGTTGAGAAAAGTTTTTATTATAATATTTGTAAAGTTCGGCCAAGGTTTTTTCTTCTTTTAATAATTCAAAGTTCTGGGATCGTTTGATTAGAGCACTAATCACAAGTTGCTGTCTTTCTGCTCGAGCGATGTCATCACCTTGATCATCTCCAGATTTTCGACTTCTAATAAACTGTAAAACTCGTTCGCCATCCATGGTTTGTGGGCCTGCTTCAAAAACAATTGTTTGGTAAAGTTTGGCTGGATCTTTGACTACGGTCACATCAACATTTGATCTTGGAAATTGAGAATCTGTAAATCCTGTCTTAACATCAATTTCAACACCACCTATCATGTCAATAATCTCTGCAACCGAGTCAATTGATATTACTACAGTGTGATGGATAGTTACTCCAGTTAGCTCCTGAATAGTTTCTTGGACAAATTTTTGAGGTTCGGTAGGAAATCTTTCTTGACCATAAAAATAGAGCGCGTTAATTCTAGTTTGGTATTTGCTACTCCAAAGATCTCTTGGCAAAGGAAGTGTAGAAATTTTGCCTGTTTTAATGTCCAGCGAAAGCAACATCATTGTGTCAGTTAATGCTGGGCTACCAGGTCTAGATACGAGCGAATCGACACCTAGAATTAAAAAGTTTTTCTTATTATCGGAATTAGTAACTGGAGAGTTCCATCCAGATTCAAATGTAGTTTTAAGTTCACCAATTGAGGTGTCAGCAAGCTTGGCAAAATTATTTAATTTATTGTATCCCCAGACGCCAATTCCGAGAGCAGTGATAAAAAGCATTATGAGGGCGAATGCTAGGCTTAGTAAAGTTGCTTTAACAAATATAGATGTTGTGGTTGGTTGCGGAGCTATTTCATTCATCAAGTTTTATTTTAACATCTAAATAGTTTACAATTAAATGTAATGTTAAAAAAACTGATTATATCTGTATTGTTAATGATGGTTTTTGTTGCTTCATCTTGGTCACTTTTTAGAAGTGACTTTTTTTTAGTCCATGATTTTTCTCACGGAGCCAGAATTGTTGAGATGCATAAAGCTTTAGCCGACGGTCATTTTCCAGTTAGATGGAGTAGTGATTTGGGGTATGGCTACGGAATGCCACTTTTCGAATTTTATGCACCATTGCCATATTATGTTGGAGCCTTTTTTTACAGTATTGGTTTTTCGTTAGTCGGTTCAATAAAGTTATTATTTTTGATTTCGACTTTTGTAGTTTTAGTAGGTAGTTACAAACTTGGCAAAAGTTTATTTGGGCGTTTGGGTGGCCTGTTAGTTGCTGCTGCAATTACTTTAGCTCCATACAGAGCTGTCAATTTATTTGTCAGAGGTGCGATTAGTGAACTATGGGGAATTATGGTTCTGCCATTTATTTTGTATGGAATTATCAAAATTGTTAAGGATGAAAAAGATGGAACATCTAAGAAAAAACGGGGCTGGCTGGTACTTTTGATTTCGCTTTTGGTTTTGTTATTGAGCCACAACCTAACATCATTAATATTTATTCCATTGAGTATTTTATTTGGGGGCGTTTATTTAGTTCTTGAAACGCTTAAACAAAAAGATAAACAAAAGGACTTACGACAATTTTTTGTTAAAAAATTTATAACACTGCTAGTAATTTATTTGCTCGCGGTTTTAATGTCTAGTTTTTATTTAATCCCTGCAATTATGGAAAAAGGTTTTACTAGACTTGAACTAGCAATTGTTGGAAATTATTTTGATTACAATTTGCACTTTCTCTATATAAGACAGTTCTTTGAAGTTAATTGGAAATATGGCGGGTCTTCATGGGGTCCGTATGATGATATTTCGTTTTATTTAGGGACAGGTCAGCTTTTGGCTTTTGGACTCTCATTATTGTTGTTCGTTAAAAGTTTTTCAAAAAATGTTTTGTCGAGCTTGGGCCAAAAAATCAAAGGCAACGGTTTGTATTTAACAACATTAGTTTTGTTGGTAATTTCTGTATTTATGACATTAGGTAAATCAAAAATAATTTGGGATAATATTTCGATTTTATCCTTTATTCAATTTCCATGGAGATGGTTATCTGCAGTGATAATATTCTTAGGAATTGCAATTGGCTTTTTAGTTAAATTTATAAAAGGAAAGTTCCATAGATCTTTATTTTCTGGAGTTTTAATTTTGATTATCATTTTTTCTAATTGGAAATTTTTTCAACCAGAAAAATTTTTAAAAGACACGAGCGACTATTATTACAGTGATGTTTCAAAGATAAGAAATGAAATGAGCGAGACTTTGCCTGATTACATTCCAGCCCAAGTTAAAACGCTTACGATCAGCCCGGTGGCACAGGAAGACGCCGTGTTGGGTTGCGAAGTAGCACGTGAATTTTCTGGCATTAACGTGCAGATATTAGGTGACAGAAGTAATTATTGCGAGTTTGAATTTACAAAAATTACTAATAAAACTCACAAAAAATTAGTTGAGGTCGATTTGCCTCAGAAAACAATGTTGGAATTTGCTGTCCTAGATTTTCCAGGATGGACTGCTGAAGTTGACGGCGCTGTTGTGGGAAAAGGCGTTTCAAATATGGGAACTATCTTAGTTCCAGTTGAGGCAGGAAAACATAGAGTAGGAATATCTTTTAGAGATACTAAAATTAGGTTATTCTCAGATCTCATTTCAATTTTTGGATTGGTGATATTTTTGAGTATTTTCTTCTGGTATCATAAGCACAATGATTAACGAAGAAACATTATCGCCAGATAAACTTAAGGACATCAAGAAAAAATCAGTTTCCGGAGCAATTTCATATTTTATTAGAACGCTTTTGCTTCAAGGAATTGGATTAGTTTCTATTTTTATTTTGAGTTCCTATTTTTCTCCCGAAGATTTTGGAATATATGGTTTTGTAATTCAAATAATTGGAATTTTAATTTTCTTTTCCGATGTAGGACTGGCAGCCTCGCTAATTCAAAAGAAAACACCACCGACTGAAACTGACTACCGATCAGCCTTTACAGTTCAACAAATTTTGAGTTGGGTAATTATGGGAGTGATCTTGATAATTCTTGCCACCGGCTTTGTACAAAATAAAACTGGCGAAACCGGAAAATGGATTTTATTGGCATTGGGAATTTCATTTCCTTTGGCCACTTTCAAAACGATCCCATCCGTAATTTTGGAAAGAAATCTTAATTTTTCTAAATTGATTATTCCACAAATTTTTGAACAAATTGTGTTTCATGGTTTGCTAATTTATATGGCCCTCAATGGTTTGGGTTCAATTGCATACGCATACGCAATCTTAGCTAGATCAATTATTGGTGTTTTGGTAATGTTTGTTCTTCAACCATGGAAGATTGGTTTTTCTTTAGATAAAACTTCCTTAAAATCGTTGCTTGGATATGGAGTTAAATTTCAAATCAATGATTTTCTGGCTAGGATTAAAGATCAACTATTTTATTTAGTTTTAGCATTGTTTTTGCCACTTAAGGATTTTGGCTATATTCAGTGGGCCAAAAATTGGTCAATGTATCCATACAATTTAACAGTTCAAAATATGATGGCGATTACTTTTCCAGCATTTTCTAGATTGCAGGGTCACACTGAAGCTCTCAAAAAAGCTATTGAGAAATCATTATTTTTTATCACTGCAGCAATTTTCCCAATTTTAGTAGGTATGAGTGTCTTCATCTTTCCATTTATCAGTCTTGTTCCAAAATGGGGCAAATGGCAACCGGCAGGAATCAGTTTAATTTTATTCAGTTTGAGTATTGCTTGGGGCGCAGTCTCAACACCACTGACAAATACTTTAAATGCGATTGGAAAAATTAACTGGACATTGAAATTAATGGTAATGTGGACAGGTTTGACTTGGATTTTAACACCAGTGGGAATTTACTTCTTTGGTTTTAATGGTGTCGCAATTTCAGCTTTATTAATATCCTTTACTTCAGTCTTATCGGTTTATTATGTCAAGAAAATTGTGCCAATAGATTTCGTCGATCAGATCTGGAGACAACTATTGGCTTCAGTAGTGATGGGTTTTGTAGGTGTGATTGGTATGCAGTATTGGTCCAAAGGCTTTGGTCAATTTTCTGCAGGAGTCATCTTGACTGGACTTACTTATGCAGTTACTCTGTTATTAGTGGGAAAAAACAAAGTATTAACCGAAATTAGGAGCTTAAGATGAAACTCTCAGTAGTCATATTTACAAAAAATGCTGAAGCATTTTTAGAAAACGCTCTCAAATCAGTGAAATTTGCTGATGAAATTGTGGTTGTGGATATGATGAGCACTGATAGTACCGTTAAAATTGCCAAGAAATATACGACCTCTATTTATGCGCATGAAGATATTGGTTATGTTGAACCAGCCAGAAATTTTGGAATTTCAAAGGCTAAGGGAGACTGGATTTTAATTCTTGATGCAGATGAGGAAGTGCCTCAAGAACTTGCTAGGGTGATTAAAGGAATACTTAAATCTGATGAAAAAGGTCAGCCTACTGCCGACTGTTACTATATGCCAAGAAAAAATATGATTTTTGGCAAATGGATTGAAAAAACGGGTTGGTGGCCAGATTATATTTTGAGACTTTTCAAAAAAGGTCATATTGAATGGTCAGATGAAATCCACTCAATTCCAATTACTAGCGGCGAGGTTCATGAACTCCCTCAGGTCCAAGAAATTGCAATCATTCACCATAACTATCAGCATGTCGATCAATATATAACTAGAATGAATCGATATAGTAATATTCAAGCCGAGGAAATTTCAAATTCTAAAGATACAGAGCTTGATTCTAAATTTATTTTTAGAAAATTCTCAAGCGAACTTCTTTCTAGGTTGTTTGCTCAACGAGGAATTAACGATGGTAGTCATGGTTTAAGTCTTTCACTGTTACAGTCAATTTCTGAAGCTTCTGTTGCTATGAAAGTTTGGGATCAAAGAGGCTTTCCGGAAACTGATAAATTTCAAGAAGAAGAATTAATTGGTGAAATTATTCAATTTAAAAAAGAGTTGGCTTATTGGATTGCTGATTGGCAAGTTGAAAATAACACTGGTTTTACAAAGTTTGTTTGGCAAGTTAGAAGAAAACTGTATTTATAGTCCCAAGCAGTTTTCAGGCTTGTTTCTATGATAGAATTATCACTGTATGCATATATCAATTATTCTCGTTAACTATAATACTGACGAATACACCATTGATTGTTTGGATTCACTTTTAAAAATCAATACACCTGGATTTAGGCATTCTATAATTGTGGTGGATAACGCTTCAACTGTGCCAATGGTTTTGCCAAAGAGACTTATGGTTCCAGCAATTGAGCTTATCAGAAGCGAATCAAACTTGGGTTTTACTGGTGGCAATAACATGGGCATTCATTTTGGCATTGAAAAATATAACTCTGATTATGTTTTATTGCTTAATAATGACACGACCGTGCATCCAGATTTTTTGAAGGAATTAGTGACGCATGCTGAAAAATATCCTAAAGCCGGAATTACAACTTCAAAAATATATTTTTCCAAAGGCAGGGAATTTCATCTAAATTCATATAAAAAAGATGAGCTTGGAAAAGTTTTTTGGTATGCAGGTGGTTCAATCGATTGGGACAATCTAGTTGCTTATCACAGAGGAGTTGACGAAGTTGATCGTGGTCATTTTGACAACCAATTGGAATGTGATTTTGCCACAGGATGTGTTTTGATGATTAAGCGAGAAGTTTTGGAAAAAGTTGGCACCTTGGATAAAAAATATTTCTTATATATGGAAGATGTGGACTATAGTGTTAGAGTCAAAAAGGCTGGCTATGAGATTCACTTTGTTCCAAAATCTATTGTTTGGCATAAAAACGCTGGGTCCTCTGGTGGCTCTGGATCGCCATTACAAGAATATTACCAAACTAGAAATACAATGTTGTTTACTTTCAAGCATGGAGGACTGAAACAAATTATTACAGTTTTCAGGTTGATATTCGGATTCTTAATTGATGGAAATAGCCGACATCGCTTGGCAGTTTATCATTTACTGACTGGCCGTTTTGGAAAACAACCAATTATTTAAATCTATTTTTATGAATAAACAGACAATCTCAGCATTGGTGATAGCAAAAAATGAAGAGACTATGATTGAGAAATGCATTAAGTCTCTTTCGTGGTGCAATGAAATTATTTTGATTGATAGTGGCTCAATTGATAAAACTAGAGAAATTGCCGAAAGCTATGGTGCTAGTGTCATATCTTTTAAGCATGATTCGTTTTCTAGACTTCGTGAGGAGGCATTGAAACGCGCAACTTCA
>VFLK01000001.1 GCA_009885085.1 Minisyncoccota bacterium | reverse complement strand
TCCCTTGTCTGAAATTAACTTCAGAATAATTATTGTGCTACTAAGTGTTAAGGCAATAGCAACATATAGAGCGGCCACTCGGTCAATTCCAAGAAATATTGCAATAGAAAATCCAATGAGTGATGTGACTACAATTTGACTTAGTCCCAACAAAAAAGATGTAGACCCAAGTTCCTTAATAATTTTTGGACTAAGATGAATGCCAATTATAAAAAGTAAAATCGTGATACCAAGTTTGGAAAACAATTCAAGCGTCTCGTGCGACTGCAAAAGATTTAAAACGTATGGTCCGGCAATAATTCCTGTGAGAATGTATCCAACAATCAAAGGTTGTTTTAGATACTTCATTATGATCGAAACGACTGTTGCCAATGCAAGAACAATGCTAATTTCTAGAAAGACGGGCATTCTATAAGTATAGCGTTATTTTGTCTTAACTCCAACCATATCAATTTGTGAAAAACGGCTTCGTACTTCATTCCAAAATTTATCAGCAAGTTTGTCTGAATAAACAGAATTATTACCTCTTTCCATTCCTGAGCAAAGTTTTCGTTCCCAAAATCGTATAACATCAACAACTTCCAAACCAACTTTGTGAAATTTGGTGGCATTTATTCTCGAGGCAGAATTCATTTCAAAGTCATTATTTATGATTTCAAAATCATCGAACAATTTTTTATTTTGTTCTGTCATTAAAGTATAGTATTTTTTATATTTAGTTATTGCCATATTGATTGTGACCACACATATAGAGTTTCTCTCGGTATTCTTTAAACATTCTTGCAGCACTAAATTTATCGGCCAGCAAAATTGATTTTTGCATCATTGCAACCCATTCCTCTGGGACACCATTTGAATTTCTAGTGTAAAACATTGGAGAAACATTTTCCTTCAATTGTCTGTAGAGGTCAGCAGATAAATTAGCTGGGTTTAAAACCCAACCAGCATTGGTCCAGTCGACTTCTGCAGACCAACCTTCAGCAACTGTTAAATTGAGTACGCCGTTACTTATAGCCTTCATGCCTGATGTTCCACTGGCTTCTTTTCCAACTTCTGGAGTGTTTAGCCAAACATCAGATCCTCTAGTTAGCATCTGACCTATCTCGATATTATAATTTGGAATAAACAATGCGTGCCCTACAAGTTCCCGTTTCATAAAGCCAATAACTTGTTGAAGCATTTGCTTTCCATAAGTATCTCCTTGATGAGCTTTACCGGAAACAAGTAACTGGATTGGTCGGTCTTCATCTCTAATTATTGCTCTAAGTTCTTCAATATCTTCAAAAATTGTTTCTAATCTCTTATATCCAGCTAATCTTCTTGCCCAAGAAATAATCAAGAAATCAGGATTATAACCATAGCCAGTTTGTTGTTTTACAAATGCTTCTAGTTTTATTTTTTGTTGCTTGTGAGCTTCCCACAATGCTTGAGGATCGCCTACAGCATTTTTTACACTTGGTTCTTGCCATGTAGGCATGTGGACACCATTAGTAATGTTTGTCCAATTATATTCTGGCCAAAGTTTCATCGAAAAATTACTGTGAGCTTTACTAACTCCATTTGCTCTTGAAGAAGTGTTTAATGCAGCACGAGTAATCGAAAAAGTATTTGCACTTTTGTCAGGTCCAACTCCATCACTCAAGAGTAAATCGTTACTAATCTTCATTTTATCAGCGTAGTATTTTGAAAAAACTTTAAGCAAATCCATGGAATATTCTTGATTTCCGGCGGCTACCAAAGTGTGATTGGTATAAACAGTTTTTTCCTTAGCACGTGCCTTTGCAACTTCGTAACTAATGTTATGTGTGTCCATCATTTCTCGAATCAGTTGCCAATGCAAGAAGTTTGGTCTGCCTTCGTTCATGTGATAAATTTCTGGATGGATTCCAAGCGCCGTGAGCATTTTAATTCCGCCTATTCCTAGAATAATCTGCTGTTTAAGCATTGCTTCTTGAGTGCCGCTATAAAGAGTTGAGGTAATACTTCTTTCGCTAGGCAAATTTTGATCTGTCTCGGTGTCTAGAAGATATAAAGTAACGTTTTCTGAAAAAGTTTTTTTCCAACATCTGACCCAAACATCAACTTCAGTCATGTGAACTTTGATAAAAAGAGGCATTTCATCTTTATAGACGTGTTCCATGCCACTAGTGACAGGATCAAAAAGATAGTTATCTTCGGTTTGTAAGCCATCTTCAGAAATCTTCTGGACAGCTTTAAAACCTCTGTATAACAGACCGATGCCGACAAAAGGAATATTTTCGTCTGCAGCTTGTTTAACCGTATCTCCTGAAAGTATTCCGAGTCCTCCAGCATAGATTGGTAAATCTTTATCAAAGCCGAACTCAGCACAAAAATACGCGATTGGGTGTTTTTTAGTTAATTCCATTCCTAAAGTGTATTAGAAAAATTCAAATTGAGCAACTTTAAGTTTTGATTAATTCAAACTGATATCCAGTTTATTATTGACAAAACTAGATAAAATATTTGCACTTTAAAATCTTAATTTTTCTTTTTTTATATAGCAAGGTTCTTGTCTGGTAATTTTTGTGATTAGACAAGAGCCTTGCTAATGAATGCAAGGCCATTTTTTCAGGCTCCGAGCTGGAGCTTGAAAAGGAGAAAAGATGTTGGAAACTATTGTTAGCTTGGTCGCGGTTTGTTTGGTCGGGGGGGGGCGTAATATACTACGCCTTCCTGCCAGAAAAAAAGGAAGAACCAAAGTACCGATATTGGTACAAGAAAAAGTAGTGCAAAAAAGGACTCGTTTTAACAACGAGTCCTTTTTGCGTATTTGAGTATTTTAAAATATTAATTTACAGCTAAATGGTGTATAATACTTTACTCGCGCATCAACTATATTTATCGATGCTGCCCAAAGTTAATTTATAGACTTGCAGTCAAAATTTATTTAGCAAATCTATCCAAGAACTTAGAAAAAATTAGGAACTAATTATGAAAATTAGAAATATTGCCATTATTGCACATGTTGACCACGGTAAAACAACTCTCGTGGACGGCATGCTAAAACAAACCAAAACTTTTCGTGAAAACCAAGCTGAAATGACTCAAACAACCATTCTTGATAGTAATGATCAGGAAAGAGAAAGAGGCATCACAATTTTGGCTAAAACCACCTCAGTTATGTACGAAGGCACGAAAATAAACATTATTGATACCCCAGGGCACGCTGATTTTGCAGGCGAGGTTGAAAGAGTTATTAGTATGGCAGAAGGTGCACTCTTAATTGTTGACGCTGCCGAAGGTCCATTGCCACAAACAAGATTTGTTTTGGAAAAAGCTTTGGAAAACAAGTTAAAAATGATGGTTGTGATTAATAAAATTGATCGAAAAGATGCTGAACCAGAAAGAGTTAAGGCAGAAATCGATGACTTATTTTTGCAACTCGCCAATTCTGATGATCAACTAGAGTTTCCAGTTCTTTATGCTGTTGCAAGAGAAGGAAAAGTTTGGAATGAAATGCCAATGTCTTTTGATGAAGAAGGCGACCTCAAGCCATTATTTGACAAAATTCTAGAAACTGTTCCAGAACCAAATGGCCAACCAGAAAAGCCATTCAAAATGTTTATATCTAACATCGAGCATGATAGCTATAAAGGCACATATGCTGTAGGAAAAGTTAGTCAAGGAACATTGAAAACCAATCAAGAAATGTTTGTTCTTGAAGAGAATACTAAAGTCGGATCATTCAGAGCCCAAGGTGTTTTCACTAGTGAAGGTTTGAATACAATCCAAGTTGAAGAAAGTTTTCCAGGAGATATCATCTCGATAACTGGCAATTCTAATGTTAAGATTGGTCAAACACTTGCAGATCCAGCAGATCCAACAGGTTTTCCAATGATTACCGTTACAGAACCTACCTTGAACATTCAAATTGCCGCAAGTACATCTCCAGTTTTGGGAAGAGAAGGTGAATTCTTTACCGTCAGACAAATTGGATCAAGATTAGAAAGAGAACGAAAAATTAACATCGGTTTAAGAATCGTTCCAAATTCTAATGGTACAGGTTTTATTGTTTCTGGCAGAGGAGAACTTCATTTAGCAGTTTTAATTGAAAATATGAGACGTGAAGGTTATGAACTTGAAGTTGGTAAGCCTGAAGTCATTATCAAAGAAGTTGATGGCGTAAAGTGTGAGCCAGTTGAAGAATTAACTGTTGAAATTGATGCAGAATTTACCGGAGCAGTTGTTGAAGAACTAGGAAAAAGAAGAGCTCAAATGAAAGATTCTGTGACAAATGAAAAAAATGTTACAAAAATGCTTTTCGAAATAACTAGTAGAAACTTATTAGGATTTAGAACTGAAATTTTAACCAAAACTAGAGGCAACGGTTTATTTGCCAGTAGCTTCATGGGATATTTTCCAATTACAGCTTACGTTTCAAAAATTAGAAATGGAGTTTTAATCGCTTCTGAATCAGGAACAGCTACTGCTTACGCATTGGATTCTATTCAACAAAGAGGTCTAACCTTTATTGTTCCAGGAGAATCAGTATACGAAGGCCAAATTATTGGAATCAACAAGAAACAAGAAGATATGGAAATGAATATTGCTAAAGGCAAGAAACTTACTAACTTCCGTGCTAATGCTGATTTCGGAGTTCAACTTACTCCACCAACTATTTTGAGTTTGGAGCAATGTTTAGACTTCTTAGAAGACGATGAACTTTTAGAAGTTACTCCTAAATCTTTGAGACTTAGAAAAAGAGTTCTAAACAAGCAGATGAGAAACAAGGCTAGTAGAAAATAAATTTCTCTGGTTTCAGCAAAATCCTAATTTTCAAAAAGCTAGGTCTAATTTAAGAACTAGCTATTCAAGAATAATTGCTTATCTACAAAACAAACTGTCCATTTTCATAGATAACTAGTTTTTTGCCGTTAGTTAAAGTAGCGGTAACAGTTCTGTCGACGGTACTCACAATATCTGTATGAACTGAAGAGTTGTTGTAGCCCATTTTTTTCCACTCACTATTTTTGACTTTAGAAGCATCGCCTTTGTAACAATCTTTGTAGGCCATTCCAACAGCAATATGTGTGTTTCCAAAAGGCCCACCGATATTTTCGTCAAACAATGTTTCTGCCATAGAATGAGTAATTCTAGATAGTCGTTTGTCAGTAAGTGAAAATTCACCGATCTTATTTGCGTCTTTGGTTTCGATCATATCTTTTAGAACTTGCTCACCTTTTGTTGCAACAGCTTTTGTTACTAGGCCATTTCTGAACTCCAGTTCTACGCCCTCGATTATATTTCCATATCTATATAGAGGTTGATTAAACTTAATCCAACCATTTGTTCCTCTCCAGTCAGGAGAAGTAAAATGCTCAAAACTTGGAATGTTTGCTCCACTGCCAGTTTTCCAGGCGCGGTTTGCCCCCAATTTGACCGTTAGATCAGCGTCAGGTCCAATGATATGAACGGTATCAATTTCTAGTTTATTTAATTTAACGTTAATATCTTTTTGCATTTGAGAAAGTTTGCGCCATTCTTCAACTGGATTTTCTTTATCCAAAAAACAAGCATTAATTATTTGGTCCCAGTATTCTTTGAGGTTTAGACCAACGTTATTAGCTTTTGCTTGAGTACCATATAGACCAATTGTCCAAGTGAACTTATTATTTCTTTCTTTTTCAAACTGCCAT
>VFLK01000027.1 GCA_009885085.1 Minisyncoccota bacterium | reverse complement strand
AATGACTGTTAAGCACGTATACGCTCCTGGAGCACGTTTCATTGTATTGTTGGACGGTCGCAGATTTGAGCACATTTTAGATTTTCCAGAGGAAATAATTGTTTCTTATCAAAAACAAATGGTTAAATTTCTGTCAATTCTCGGAGGTGATGAGTACGTTGAGCTGCTAGATTACATGGACCTTATTTCTAAAAAACTTTCAAATCAAGACAAAGAAATTAGGTCCTTATTATACCAACAACAAAAAGCGTTTTATGAAAAATTATTTTCTCCAACTGTTGCTGCCAACAACATTCAGAATCACATGCGTCAACTCTTAACACAATCTACTGATGTTGACTTAACCAGGAAATTCATCAATTTATACGAATCACTACTATACAGTGTATATATTCCAGAACTATTTGTCGAAAAAGGCGTGCAAAGAGATAAACTTTGTTTTGAGGTTTTTTCATCTATATTTAACTGCAATTCTGGGAAAGTTGAAATAGATCGTCTAAGAAAAAAAATTATTGAGCAAACTTGGAGATACGCCATTAGTTATATTGCAGAAATTTCCACAGGACGAATTTTGAAGCCAGTTGAAAAAGTATATCCGCAATCAATCAGGTGTGATATGCACAATATTGTTGACCGACTCACTCTGTACCCAGTCAATCGTTCGACAAAACTTACTTCTTTTCACGGCACTGGCTACATTAGTCACAAAGGTGAAATCAACGTTGCCTTGAGAGCTTTACTGTTGAATAATAGTTATTATCCGCTTTACGGGACTATTTTGGGAGAAAAATACGACGAGCAGGCTTTCGCCTATGTTAACGTGGGTTTCTTTCAAAGCATGACAGATGCTACAAGTGTTTTTGCTAATGTTAAAATTAAATAAAATTCTTTGGTCGAGACACTCTATTTTATAGTTGTTTCATTTGTCTCATTTTTAAAATAATCACTCCTAGTGGAGTTAACGGTTATAGGGACACACTGGTTCCAGACCCGGGTGTTCCGCATTAGGCAGAAAGTGAGCTCCAGCTCAATTTTTGCCAAATATGAATGGGGATGCTCAGTGGCCCAGGCCAGCCTCTCTTGCTTGCGCAATTTATTTTATGTACACCCTTGTGGTGCACCTTCTGCCCGATCAAGAGACTTCGCAAATGTACCAATGTTATTTCAACATTTTTATTTCTCTATATCCATAATACAGTAGCAACTATGCGTAAAACAGCTCTTAAATTTTTAGCATTTTTAGATGGGGCTCTAGTAATGATGCTAGAAATAACCGGGGCAAGATTAATTGCTCCATTTTATGGTACAACCTTTTTTGTATGGAGCAGTTTAATAAGCATCATTTTAGCTGCTCTAAGTATTGGCTATTACTGGGGTGGAAAGTTAGCCGATCACCCTCGTCGTTTCTCATTGCTATTATATTTATTTTGGGCAAGCGGTCTTGCATTAACAGCATTAATTTTTCTCAAAGAACCAATTTTTGCTATCTTTGCTAATACCTATGGTAACCAATATTGGCTGCTAGTTATCAGCACTATCTTGTTTGCCCCAGTCACGATTATTTTTGGCATGATTTCTCCTTTAATACTGAGAATTGCGCTACAAGGTATTTCTGACTCAGGCCAAACTGTTGGACAATTTTATGCAGTTTCAACAATTGGCAGTATTGCAGGCACATTATTATCAGGCTATGTACTACTTGGACTAATTGGATCCACTGCTATTTTATGGTGTATTTTAATAGTTATTGGATTTGAATTCTTTATTGCTTGGCAAATACAAGCTAATAAACAAATCCAACATCTCATACTTTTGGCCCTACTATTTATTATGATTATTAGTTGCGGTCTATTTATTAAATTGAAATCTAAAGCCTATGTGGCAGATATTGATACACAATATTCCCGATTTTTAATCATTGATTCAGTACGACAAGAAAAACGAATAAGATCTCTCACTAACGAGTATGGTTTTGCTCAGACAGAAATTGACTTGCATCAACCAGAAAATCTTACTAGTAAGTATAATCAATTATTCAGCACAAGTATTGAGCTCAATCCTGATACAAAAAGAGTATTGGCAATTGGTGGTGGAGCATTCGTTTTTCCTCAGTACCTAGCAAAAAATCATCCTGAGATTCAGGTTGATGTTGTTGAAATCGACCCTAAATTAATTGAAGTAGCCAAGTCTATTTCTTCTTTGAGGAACTACCAAATCTTACCGTTCATCACGCTGATGGTCGACAGTTTTTACTCACTACTAATAATAAATATGATTTAATTTTTATAGATGCCTTTGCTGGTAGATATATTCCATTTCACCTAGTTACACAAGAATTTGTTTCAGAGCTAAATCAACATCTGGAAACTGATGGAATAGTGATAACAAATTTAATTGGTACTCAAAAACCAGATCAACAGGACAACTTTATAAACGCCATCTATCACACATTTGGAACTGAGTATTCACATCAAGCTATTATTCCAACTTCAATAAGAGAGATTGACCAAAATGACATTCAAAATTTTGTTTTAATTAGCTCACACCAGCCACTTAATTATAAGCAACTTACCCACAATCAAGAATTGTATGACCGAGCTTGGCAGCCAACGTCAAATCCATTTATTTTAACTGACGAATATGCTCCAGTAGAACATTTGGCTGCGTATTAATTCACTACTCCTTGGCTCGAATCACAGTGCAATTTGTTATTACGAAAAAAGTTGATGAAAAAGTTTTAATTTCATTCCCTCCATCTGTATAGGTCAGGAATATCAATTTAGTCAAGGAAAAGCGTTTTTCTATGCAGAAGAATTGACAACTACTACAAATAGTTATACTATTGGAAGTATATCAATTACTACAAGTACTACAAAAACAATAAATAAACTATTAATTAGATAGATTTTAAAAAATACTAAGGTTAATAAAAATTAGGAGTCAATATGACAACGATAGTAAATACACCACCAGTTCAGAATGAATCGAGTGGAAACATGGGGATGGTTATTGGCTTTATTGGAATCTTGGTACTAGGATTTTTGTTTTTTGTATTTGGTTTACCAGCTTTGAGAAATGCGAGGATCGCAACACCGCAAGTAAATATTCCAACTGAAGTTGTGATTCCAGAAGATATCAACGTAAACATAACTAATTAATATATATAAAGAAAGAAGGCGATATGAGCATACTAATTTGGATTTTATTCGGAGCAATTGTAGGCTGGATTTCATCTATGTTTATGAACACAGATGCAAATCAAGGAGCAATTGGTAATATTATAATGGGCATTGTAGGTGCCGTTGTGGCAGGATTTCTTATGCCGTTTTTTGGAATGTCAGGAGTAACTGGTTTTAATTTTTATAGCGTTGCCGTAGCCGTTATTGGTGCAATGGTTGTTATTTTTATTGCTAGGTTAATAAGAAAATAAAATATTTTTAAGCATATTTATCGAGCTTGTTGAGAGCATGGAAGTTCTTCATATAACTAGAACTTCCGGAGAATCAGCAAGGCTCGATTAATGCTATGCGTAATGCTATGATTTGAGTATGCTTAAACAATTTTTAGTTGCTTTTACCACATTTTTAATAATTGATGGAATTTGGTTGACGATAATCGCCAAAGACTTTTATGCAAAACACTTAGGATTTTTAATGGCAAAAAGTCCGAATCTTTTAGCTGCTGGAATTTTTTATCTCATTTATGTTTTAACCATGGTAATACTGATTATTTCCCCAGCTCTGCAGAAAGGTTCATTGCAAACTGCAGTTTTAACCGGTGCTTTATTTGGTCTATGTGCTTACGCCACTTATGATCTGACAAATTTAGCTACTATTAAAGATTGGCCTTTACTTGTGACTGTTGTAGATTTAATTTGGGGAACAGTTCTTTCTGGATCAGTTGCAGGAATTAGTTATTTGGTATTAACAAAATGGACATGATCATTAGTGCCTTACTCATTTGGTTTTACATGACTACTTGGTATGTGGTTTCTTTACTGCAAAAAAGAAATGACATTGCTGATGTTGCCTGGGGATTAGGTTTTATTGTGGTCGCTTTTTATAGTTTAATTACCCATCAAACTTCTAAGCTAATTATTTCTTTTCTGCTAATATTTATTTGGGGAATGCGTCTTGCAATTCATATTTATCAACGCAATAAAAACAAAAAAGAAGATAAGCGTTATCAGCAGTTTAAAGATAATCCTTATATTAAAGTTTTTATGATTCAGGGGTTTTTGATGTGGCTTATTTCTTGGCCGGTTATTAATTCAACAGGTAGTTTTAAATGGTTTAATTTACTTGGAATTTTTATATGGATAATTGGTTTTTACTTTGAATCACAGGCAGATAAAGAACTAAGATTATTTTTGAAAAATAAAAAAAATAAAGGAAAAATCATGCAGAGTGGTTTGTGGGCGTTGAGTAGACATCCCAATTACTTTGGTGAAGTGTCAATGTGGTGGGGCATTTGGATAGTCAATTTGCATTCAAATTGGTGGACCATAGTGGGTCCTTTGACTATTACCTATCTTATTTTAAAAGTCTCTGGTGTGCCTATGTTAGAAAAAAAATATGCAGGTAACCAGGAATTTGAAGAGTACAAAAAAAGAGTCTCGGTTTTTATTCCTTGGTGGCCAAAAAAATAAATCAAATAATTAATAATTATTTTATGGTAAAATTTAGGAATGAAGCCACAACTCTCTGATCATTTTTTGTCAAGAGAACCATCCTCGATCAGAATGGCTCAAATAAAATTTTCTCAACGCCATGATAACGTGAGCGCAATAAACACAGCTATAGGTAACGTTACTTTGCCTATGTATCCAGCTATGCAGGAAAGAATGTTTAACTTGAATAGCGATACGAGTCCTTTTAAAGACGGCGTTGTAAAGTATTCAACAACAGTTGGAATGGATGAAACGAATGAAGCATTTTTAAATGTTATTTCAGCCAGTGGTTTTAAAACAGATAATTTATATTCGCAGATTACTGATGGTGGCAGTCAAGCAATGGAACTCATTATTGTTGGTACATGTGGTCCGGCAGGTACCGATAAAAAACCATTGCTTCTATTAGATGCTGCATACACAAACTATGCGTCTATGGCAAGTAGATTGGGCAGAAAAACAATTTCCGTTTCGAGAAATCTTGAAGAGAATGGTAAGTTTTCGATGCCTGATTTTTTAGAAATTGAAAAAGTAATTGAAAAAAATAATCCAGGCGCCTTAGTAGTTATTCCTTATGATAATCCAACTGGACAGTATATTAATTTACAGATGATGAAAAAATTCGCCGAAATTTGTGTAAAACATAATATTTGGTTTGTTAGTGACGAAGCTTACGGAGAATTGCATTATACGGATATGCCAACTAGTAGTGTTTGGGGAATCACTGAAAAGATGGTTCCAGGAATAACTGGCCGGCGCATCAGTATTGACACAACTTCAAAAGTTTGGAATTCTTGTGGTTTGCGAATTGGAGCTATCGTTACTGATAATCAAGAATATCATCAAAAATCTGTTGCCGAAAATACTGCCAACTTATGTTCGAACGTTATTGGTCAATACATATTTGGATCAATTGCTCATGAAACTCACGCAGATTTACAAAAATGGTTTAAAAAACAACGCAGCTATTATCGAGGTATGTTGGAAAAACTTACGCTTGAATTAAAAGAAAAAATTCCAGGAATTATAGTTTCTTCACCAGAAGCTTCAATTTATTCCGTTGTGGATGTCAGAAATATTGTTTCTGAAAATTTCGATGCAGCAGATTTTGTTGATTATTGCTCATCAAAAGGTCACGTAGAAATTGATGATAAAAGTTTCACTTTATTAGTTTCGCCAATGGATGGTTTTTATACGGTTGAAGCAGGTCAATTAAACCCTGGAAAAACTCAAATGAGAATTGCTTATGTAGAAACCCCTGAAAATATGGCTAAAGTTCCTTTACTGTTTGCAGAGTTGTTAAGACAATATCTAAAGTAGGTTGACAACTACTACAATTAGTTATACTATGGGTAGTATGACAACTACTACAAAAAAAAGACTAACCTTATTCCTCAATCCATCCGTGATCAAACATTCAAGAGCTACAGCAATTGTGGAAGGCATTACCCTTACTCAATTAGTTGAGAAGGCACTTACTGAATATTTACCAGAAGAAATAGTTTTGAAAAAGAGTGGCGAAAGTAAAATTTCTAAAAAAGCTAAAGCAACAAAATAAATTGAAATTAAATATAAAAAATTTATTACTTAATATATCTTAGCCAAATAATTCCAAACGTAATCAAACTATTAATTACAACTAGCGGCAGCGCTAACATTAAGTATTTTGAGAATGATGTTTTCCAGCCTTCTTTCTCTGCCTGTCCAAAGGCGATGACATTGCAAGCAGCGGCAATTGGTGATCCGCCTCCTCCAATAGATGTTCCCAAATTAAGTGCCCACCAAAGAGGATAAACAGATATTCCAGTAGCTTCCATCGCTTTAATTGCACTAACCATTGTGATGTTGTAAGGAACGTTATCAATGAATGTTGACGCTAATGCTGATCCAGTTGAGATCATCAGTGTCAGCGAAGCAATGTTGCCTCCTGAAATTTTAACAAGTTGCTCGGCTAGAAGTTCAATTACGTGTGTAAATTCCAGTGATCCAACAATAATAAATAGTCCCATGAAGAAGAAAATAATTTCCCAATCTATCAGATCTCTAAAAACTTTATAAGGTTTTCTGTGGAAGATCATCATCGCCAGAAAAGCGCCACCGATTGTAAGAGTTGCGTTATCAAGACCAATTCCAGTAATTTCTAAGATCTTATCTTTAAAAATCATAAGGACAATTACGCTAAAAAGAATCGGCAATCCTCTATAAAGAAGTTTTCTATTTTTAATGGCAGCTTGTGGTTTAAAAAATTCGACATTTTTTTTGTCTACCTTAACAGCGCTGAGTTCTTTTCTAAATATTAAGATGCTGTAAAAAATTGTGACTACGGACAGAATCAAAACAATAACTCCTGAATTTGATACCACTTCTGAAAAACTAAGCCCTACAACTTTGGCCTGATAATATGTAGTTGGGTCTGATATTGGAGTCATGGCACCTCCAATATTTGCCATCGTTATTGTTACGAAAAAATATGGCAAATAGGGAAGTTTAAAAGATTTAATTAATATAACGAGTATTGGAATAACTATTAATATAGTTGGAATATTTGAAAAAAGAGCGGTCATAAAAAGTGTCAAATAGCCAATCGCAACAAGAAGCCAAAAAGGATGTCCTTTAACTAATTTAACCAACCAAATTGCTAGCGCTTCAAACACGCCAGATTCTTTTACGATGCCAACAAGAACCATCATTCCAATAACAAATCCCAAGATGTCGAGATTATTTGCAATAAATCCAAAAGCATTTTCTTGAGAGGCGTGCGAAGCTGTTCTAAATACTTGCATCAGAATTAAAATAGTTGCTCCTAGTATTGATACAATCACTTTATTTAGTTTTTCACTGATTAGGAAAAAATAAACTACAGAGAGTGTTACTAGTGAGATGACGGAGAAAATGGAAAGTCCAAAAAGTTGCATTTAAGTTTTTATTTTTATTACTTATATTATTTTTGTTTGTTTGATGATTTTTTCATTTCATGATAATATTTAGGAATTTTCATTCCGTAAGCTAGAGCCATTTTAATTTCAGAACGAGTGATTACTCCCAAAAGCTTGCCTTCTTCAATTACTGGAACGAGGTATAAGTCATTTTTGAGAAAATCGGCAGATACTGTCATAATATTGTCATTTAAATTGGTGATGGTAAACTTTCTGCGCATTATTTTAGAAACTGGCAACTTTTTTATTTCATCACAGTTTTCACTAAAAAAACCCGGGCGATACATTGCTGCGGCCATTTGAATATTATGTCTAAACTGTCGAGGGATTGTTGCGGCGGCAATATCTTGAAGTGCTAGCACTCCAACTACTTTTTTTTCTTGATCTAGGACAACTAAACCATTAACTCTCTCTGCTATCAGAACCTTGAGTGCCTCAAGTACAGTAGCACTTTCTATAATAGTGACAACATTTTTATGATAAAGTTCTGAAATTAGCATTAGCTAATCTTAGCAGGATAATAAAATACTTGTCTATAGATATTGTGGTATTTTATTGACATTTTATAGTGGTTGATACATAATGGATGCGTACTTTAAAATAATGCTAATGATAATTTGATTTATTAAATCGAATTTTTTACTTTCGCAGTAAAAAGTATTTGTTTTTATAAATTTTAATATTTTTAGCAGCTTACTATTGGAATAATGTTTCCTTTTGACAAACGATTGTGGACTTAATACCTTATTCAAGAATGAATTCTTGAATATGGTAAAAGTCCATAGTCTTTCAGAGCCACACGTGGCTCTGAGGAAAGGAATTAACCAATGTTATTCGCTCCCAAAGAAAAAGGTCAAGGTTTAGTTGAGTATGCGATCATACTTGCGCTCATCGCCGTCGTCGTCATCGCGGTTATGTTGAGCATAAAACCAAAGGTTGAGGGACTCTTGAAGTCCGTCGCCACTCAGTTGCCAAATTAGTAAGTTATTAATTGCAAAAACCGCTCATGAAAATGAGCGGTTTTTGCAATTAAATGTATTTTCAGATATAAATTTGGCATGAATTTAAAAAGTTAAATTTAATTAAATGATATTTTGGTTCTCAATGTATAATCACAGCTAAATAATTATAGTGATCCAGAAATGACACCTGAAAAAATGAATCGAGTTGCAAGAATGATTGAAAAAAATAATATAGAAAATCAAAGTTTTCAAGAATTTTTGGGTGACGTTAGAAATATAGAAATAGATTAATTTCAAATTGAATGTTTTATTTGTTGAAAATAAAACTCTTGAGAGAGTCTCCTAACCCCATGATATTTTCATGGTGCCATACGAAGACTCTCTCTCAAGCTTTCCTTATTTTTTGTCCCTCATCTTTGAGCCGATGAGAAATCCGATGGTGATCAACGAAATTGAATAGATCGCCACCGCCGTCAGAATTTTCGATGAAGAAATTACTGACATAAGTATCTTGTCCAATGACAAGACCTCAGTCGACGGCGCTTGTTCAGCGTTGTCAGCTGGTTGATTATTTTCTTCATTTGCTGATGAAGTTTTGGATATTTCGGTCTTGTTTGACATTGTTTCCTGCGGGTAGAAAAAGTTCAGCCCCGCGAATAGGAATAATACCAAGAAACCGAACGAAATTAACTTTACTCGCAAACTTTCTTGAAAGACGCCAACAATGTCGATCACCAAAAAAGTTACAAATAAAAAATACTCAGCAAGATCCATGACATACAAAACAGTCATTACGATTGCCGCCCCAAATAGTGTTAGGAGCACTTTTAAAAACGTGCTCATTTCTTTTTGTGCATTTTGTTCGCTTGACATTTTATTTTACCTTTTCTGTGAATTTTTATAGTCAGCGCAATTTGCGCTGAAGTTGGTTACTGAGGAAAGCTTGTAAGATGGTTTCATTTCTGAAGCCAAATTTTTGTTAAGAAGTTTCTTCGTTGCAAAGCAAGCTTCGCATTGAAAAAACAACATATTCAAGTTTAAGTAACGATTTGTGTTGTTTGTGAGGCGGCGGCGACTTGTTTCCAGATACCCCATAACTGTTTTCTCAGCAACGAAGTTTTGCACCTCGAAAGTGCCAGTTGCCAGTACATTAAGGCGACTTGATATTCCTTGGGAAGTCCACGCCTTCTGGCTAGGTGGGAGTTAATTCCCTCCAAGCTATTGTTGGTTGAGGGAATGATTGGGACATCCAAATACTGGAACAGAGAATCGGTGTCATTGGTCAAAATCCGCCAAGCTCTCCTTAAGTTGCTATGGGTATACCACCAACGCTTTTTAGTTGTTCCTCGCTCTGAGATAGTCCTCTCTTTAAGGAGTGATTCATATTCGTTATACCAGAGCAGGAGGGAAAAGAAAAAGTGGTTGCGATCACCCTCTCTTTTCAAACTACAAATACGCATGGCAATCTCTCGCAGGCGTTGGGTCGCTTCGATGGGTGAGTGAAGCGGGAGGAGCCGCTTCAAGTCCCGCTCCACATGGACTAAACAACGCTGTTGGTATACCCCTTCCCAAGTCTCACCCATGATCCGTACAATCCCTGGTTTCCAGTCAGAGATTGTCCCAACAGGATGATTATCCTTGGTTAAGTGTTTGATTTGAGTTATGTCTTTTGTATAGGTATCTATCGACTCACTCGTTGAGTCGCTCCACCACAGCGTTTCCTTGTGGGTGACATCTCGGTGGATGAGCACCACACATCCTCTTCCTAGCCATTTCCCGTCAAATCCATATGTCCAGAGTCTTCTGGGAACAGATGTAATTGTGGGTGGGTTCGCTTTCCAGACCAGGATTGGATGGGGAGGGTTCTGAAGAAAGACTTGAAAACGACGAGACAAAAGAGCTCTAGAAACCCCTTCAGCTTGAGCCATGTAAATCCGAGGACTTTTGGTGAGAACATAGGTCACGAATGACTCAAACAATTTGAAGGGGATCTCTATCTTTTTGGAACGAGTGAAAGTATAGCCGCAAATACGACAGCGATACCGCCGCTTGCCGTTTTGGCGGTATCCATGTCGGATACTCTCACCTCCACATTCAGGACAGCCGATAATATGGGCAGTGCGGGACCATTTTTGTACATTCTAGGAAAATTAACACATAATCTGACGGATGTATACGACCAAACTACACGTACAAACAACACTTTTCGTTACTTAAGCCCAATTAGATCCTTCCATGAGACAAGAAATTAACAGTTTACTAAACAATAGACCTGAATTTACTAGGTATGGAAAAGATTATGCAAGAAGTTTCTTACGGAGCGTAGATTTCAAAGACGCTGAAGACGAAATGAGTGTTTATCCAGGAAACGAAGCAAATCAACTAAGTAGATATATTAATGTTATTGAAGATATATTTAATACTCTCATAACGCCTCGCTAACTTCCTTTTGTCTCCCCAACCAAATCAGTAAATAACGAGGCAATAAATTCATTTATTTTATCAAGTCTTTCTGAAATATTGTCATTTTCCTCTTTGCCAAAATGCTTAGGTTTTAAAAACTTAACATCATGTTTCAGACCATCTGATATTTTTGTCACCACAACTTTCCATTTTTCTTTATCAATTGCTGCCAATTCCTTTAATGTTTCTAAAAGGTAATGGCGACCAACTGCATTTACGTGATCTGGATATGAAGGAAAAAATTGTTCATAAATAATTGATGGCGATGCTTTATCATCATGCACCCAATCAATTAATTGCATCGCCATCTCTTTTGATTGGACAATCTCGAAGCGCATATTTTCAATATTGTGAGCATCGCACAAATTATAATCTTTTGACTTAGGCGACTTAATCATTCCACTATTAAATTTTTGTTTAACTTCTTTTTGCGCTTTGATTAAATAGTTTGACAAGGAATTTTGATCTGGTTTTGCTGAATCAGCACCAAAAGTATCTTTTAAAACATACGAAGCAATTAAATCAACATCTACCCAAGGACCACCATCTTCACCCAATGCCTCACGAATTAACAATCCACCAAATGCAGCGCTACCAACCAACGTCAAACCAATTTGTATTGGACTATCTTCATCACTATTTAAATCCTCCTGCAATAATTTTAAGCGGTTGGCAATTTCTGGATGAGTGAGTAATTTTATGGCTTCCACAAATCGTTCCTCTTTTAGATCTAAAACTTCAAAGCCACCAACATCTTTTTCAGGGTTAATTGCATCAATTCTTGCTTGAATTTCTCGGTATAAACCTTGTAAGTTTGGAACTAAGCCATTTTTAATATAATTTGAAATAGTAACATCCCCATCTTTTTTCTGAAGATTTAGGCCCTGATCAACCTGACCAATCCCATCACCCTGATGACCCGGATCTTCCTGACCTACTTCGTCTAATAAACTTGAAATATCTCCAATAATTGCCTCTGACATCATGCTGATATCATACAAAAATAAGCAAATAAGAACAACACATAAATGATAAAAATCTCAACTAGTCGAACTCTGCTATACTATTTGAACCAACAATTTTACTTCCATTAAACAATGAAGAAATACAAACTTCTAATAATATTTTTACTCTCAACAATATTTATTTTTGTTTTTCAAAGTTATAAGTTTTCCCAACAAAATAATCAAGACTCGGACGAAAAAAAATCAGAACAAATCAATAACTTAGAAAATTCACTAATCCCAGCTCCAACCCCATTTCCATTTGACGATTTAACTATTCCATATCTTAAAAACAGAGATTATCAAAGCTCAATTGGAGAACAAACTCAAGTTGATTCTAACTCAAGTTACACCTCATACCTCACCAGCTACCAGTCAGATGGATTACAAATAAACAGTCTTTTGACAGTTCCCACTGGTGAAGAACCAGAATCTGGTTGGCCGGCGGTAATTTTTATACATGGCTATATTCCCCCTCAAAATTACCAAACTCAGAGTAATTATGCATCGTATGTGGATTATTTAGCCAAAAATGGACTTGTTGTACTTAAAATTGACCTTCGTGGACATGGTGACTCTCAAGGAGATGCAACTGGGGCTTATTATTCTGGTGATTATATTGTTGACACACTAAACGCCTACTCTGCTCTGGAAAATTCTAATTTTGTTGATAAAGATAAAATTTATTTATGGGGACACTCTATGGCTGGCAATGTTGTAATGCGCTCTTTGGCTGCTAAACCAACAATTCCAAAAGTAGTAATTTGGGCTGGCGCAGTTTATACCTATGAAGATTTTCAAGAATTTCGTATTTCTGATAATTCATATAGACCGCCTGAAACCAGTTCTGAACGCAGTCAAAATCGTCAAAAATTGATGGAAATGTATGGTGAATTCGATCCCAACCACTGGTTTTGGCAACAATTACCTGCGACAAATTATCTCAATGACATAGGTGGTGAAATTGAAATCCACCATGCCGTCGATGATGAAACAGTTGATATCGGCTATTCTAGGAATCTTGATAAGATTCTTGAAGATGTAAATATTAAGCACCAATTATTTGAATATTCTTCTGGAGGCCATGACATCAGTGGCTCAAGTTTTACAACCGCAATGCAAAGAACAGTTGATTTTTTGAAGAAGTAGAAATAATACATCATCTTTCTGATATACTACTATATAGTTATGATAAGCAGCACTACTAAAGAAAAAAGAATCTATTTTGGCAGAACTCATGGCAACAGCCCAGCAATGCATGAAAGTGAAGATAAATCAGATCTTGATGAGGTCTTAGCAGTTTTTACCAGAGCAGGACTTTTAGAAATTTTGGCAGGAACAACTGCAGAGGACATCACAGTTATCGTAAATTCAGCTCAAGATCACACTGAAATAAACTTGAAAGTTCAAGGTTTTCAAAAAGTAGCAATCATCGACTAAAATATTCGCACTTCAAAAAATCAACTCCAGCTGTTTTTGCGGCTTCCTCATCGGAGCTACTATCACCTATCATTAAAAACTGGTCCTTATTTTCGGCGAATTTTGACAAATTATAAAAACCTTCTGGAGCAGGTTTGACCATTCTCACATCATCTCGGGAAATTATCTTTATAAATTGATCAATAATTCCCAATGAACTCAAGCCATTCTCCACTGTAGTCCTAGAATTTGACGAAAAAACATATTGTCGTTGATCTTTATTATCAATAATAAAATCAATCAATTCTTGATTTGGAGTAATACCTGTTAAATACTTATTTTCATATTCTTGGTTAAATTTCTTCATTTGTTCAACTAGTTGATCGCCATGTTTTTCAACCATTTGGTTATAAAAAAAGTGAGGATTGAGTGATATATCGTAAAAATGATTCTTATCAAACTGGTTGTAAATTTTCTTGACACCAGTATGCCATTCGCTCCAATCAATATTCATTTTGGCAATCGTTAGATCAAAATCAAAAACCAAATGGCGCTTATTTTTTGCTAAAATCTTGAGTTTTGAAATCATAAAATAATTATACATTTTCTGAAACCATTGCTTCAATCATTTTAGCCCAAACCTGCCAAATTCTCATTTTTTCATCTAGTTCTACGGTTATCAATCTATTACTTTCTCTATAGCTTTCAACAACAACGTCAGTTTGCTTATGAAAAACATCTATCCTATGTTTTTGAGTTTCTAATTTATCATCAAACCTTTTTGCTCCTGAGGTTTCAGTTGATCTTCCAACCAATCTTTTAAGCGCCAACTCATCTGAAAGGTTAAAAAACAAACCAACTTGCGAAAAATTAGGATACCCATCAACTTGAGCCTCACTTCTTGGAAAACCATCAATAATAGACATACCAATGTTGGTTAACTGAGCCTCGACCATTTTAATTACTATTTCATCAGGCACCAACTCACCTTTGCTCTGATATTCTGCTGCAATTTTTCCCAATTCTGTTTCTTTTTTAACTTCATTTCTTAAAAGGTCACCTGTAGAAATATATTTTATTCCCAATATCTCAGCTAAATGTTTTCCCTGTGTGGATTTTCCAGCTCCAGGAGCACCCATAACTAAAATGTGTCCATTTTCAGGTCTAAATTTTTCAAGAATTATGTCTCTAAGCATGTTTTCGTACTCATTTAAATGAGCCATAACAATCTCAACCACACCTTTCTTCTCTGATTCAGTCATTTCTGAGTCTGGTGACTCATGAAATTCAAGTTCTTCAATTATTTCTTCTCTGTTGTTTTGATTTCTTTCCTTAATTATTAGTTCTGCAAGAATGTTATTCCAATGAGCAAGTCTTTGAGCAGCAAACTCAGTTTGAGGCTGATAACTTTCATAGTCATCAATCATATATTGAGCAGATTCTATTTGAGCTTTAATATTCATAATGATTATTTAAAAAAATTTACCAAAGAAATATGTATCAGATTATATCATTATATCTGTAGTATGATTATATTTAATAATGTCAAAAATTATAAAGTT
>VFLK01000034.1 GCA_009885085.1 Minisyncoccota bacterium | reverse complement strand
ATTAGTAAATGGTCTTGAATTATCTAGTATTCCAGATTGTGATATTAATCCTTTGATCAAAATACTAAAAAGTTTTTAATTAGTTTATTTTGAAAGATACATCAAAAGCTTACTCCATCCTCAATACTACCCTTCACTAAGAACTTCTTCTGTGGGATCAACGAAAACAAGCTCCTCATTCCTCATAAAATAGGTTCGGATATCCTCCCACATTCTCAAATTGAGGAATAAGAAACGACTGCAAAGTCGTTTTTTTATTACTCAATCTGCATTGAAATGTGATGTCATTGATGTAATCAATTTGAATCTAACCGAGCCTCTGCGAGGGAATGTCCGGAGCATGGGCGGAGGACCCAGTTCCGCAAACTTTGACGTCATCAACGAAAGTTTATTTGAATCAACTGGTTTTAGAATCGTATGGGCAATGTTTTAACTTCTTCCCATAATTGCATAAACCACATCAGTTATAATATGAGATATATGTCTGAAAAAGATTCAAGTCATCTTATCAAAGCTTTAAAGGAAAAGTATGCCTTGGCAATTTCAGGAGGAATCGTCTCTGGTCGTAGTGGTAAAAATGATAGTCTGCTTTCGGATAATCTTCTTCCTGAAGAACTTGCGAACCAAAAACCTGGAGCATTTGTTGTTTTATTGAGAGAAAATACTAGAGGTAAAATGGAGGTGCTGCTAGTTAAACGAAAAGACTACGATGATCTTTGGAATTTGCCAGGAGGAGGTATCGAAAAATCAGAATCCTTTGCGGAAGGAGCTGTTCGAGAAGTAATTGAGGAAACAGGATTGGAAGTAAAGTTAGTTAAAGGCACGAAGATATCTCATCATGCGGGACCTCTTGATGATAAAAGTATAATTGCTGGAGAGAGAAGACATGATAGATTCGAAGCAGCGATTGGAGTAATTGTAGGAGGTGAACTCAGCTTAAATCAAGAAGCTGCGGCTATTCAATGGTTTCCAGTAAAGAACCTTCCAAAAAGCATGTATACGAAACATAGAATATTACTACATAATTATTTTACCCCTCTTTACTTTTATCAGTTAAAGAAAGAAATTTTTTTTGCTGCTCAAAATCATTCTTTTATTCCAGAGGGAATATCAGAATAAGCTATTAGATGCGTCTCATGTTTATTGAAATGCGATCTCATTGATGTAATGAATTTGAAATATTAAACCTCCATAATCGCTATCCCTCGATTGTCTCTTTTTGGCATAGATTTGAAACCATCAGAATATTTTCCAGTAGCTCTTCTACCATCTGTGGTTTGATTAGTAATAAAATTAAATCTAGGATTATAAGGCTTCTCAGTTTTTGTAATAATATCTTCATAGTTTTTCATTCTCTCTGAGGTAATTAAATCAATTATTCTAACCGCAAACTCAGGATTTTGTCCTTTGATCAATTTTGCAATTTCTTCTGGTGTTAAATTGTCACTAATTCCATCTGACATTAATATCACCATGTCACCCTTTTTAACCCTGACTTTTTTAGTTGTGATTTTATTTTCTTCTGCATCAATTTTATGGGATATGATATTTCTTTGTGGATGATATAAAAGTTCATCTTCGCTCAATGAGCTTCCATTATTTTTGGCATATAGACTTGAACTAATATAGGAATCTTGTTTACTGATATGTTTAAGTTTTCCACTTTGACTAATCACGATCAAAGAGCAGTCACCTGAATAAGAATACTCAAGCTCTGTCTTTAGCCTACCCCTGATTATTCTTGCAGAAATAAAGGCTGCAGCTGCATCTTTTTTCTCGATAATTCCTTGTTGAAAAGCCTCATCAATTCCTTTTGATGCTTTCTTTGTAGATTCTTCTATATCATAAGAATTATCAGATAAGTTCTCTGCCAAAATTTGAGCAGCTATGTCTCCACCAGAAAGTCCTCCAACACCGTCTACAACTGAAACACTTTCTGCATCAGGCACCACAACTACTCTATCTTCATTGTGATCTTTAGAACCAATACCTTTATCAGAAGCTATTATAATTTTTGCACCCTTGCTTGTTGAATATTTTTTTCTAGAACCATACAAACCAACCTTATTATCTTGACCAATAATGTCATTCTTCTTTCTATCTACTTCTTTATTAAGCCTTGCTTTTTGCTCTTTTTGATTTTTTCTCTGATTTTGTTCAATGCCTAGAAAAATGTTCTTTATTTCATTTTGTATTATTGGAATCGCTACTTCCACAATTGACAGTTGAATTTCATTAAAAATATCTTTTGTTCCATGTCTACTTCCAAGGTCTTTAATAGCAACAACTCCATTGAGCAAACCTACTTCAACATGTTTTCTAGAAACCTTTTTATCAAGAGCAAAGTTACCTTCATGCTCTCTTCCAATTATATATATATCACCTTCTTTTAGCTCTCTAAGTCTAGTTGGAATAACTTTATTTTTACTATCAAACTGCACTATCAAATAAGGAGCATCAATAACTTTTTTTGGTACGCTAGGAAAACAATTCTTGTCTGATATTTTAAAAACACCAAACTTTTGATCTCCAATACCAAAGGCAGCCGTCAAACTAGCCTTTATTCCAAAAACTTGTTCACAATAAATTGCACTAAGTTCTTTGTGAGTAGCTACCTCTTTGGGAATTTTTTTAATAATCTCGTCTGCGTACATATCATTAATATAAAGCATGCTAATGCAAGACAGCAATAATGAGTTAAATAATTGGCGAATTGGAGTAGTTTCTTACATATAAATTCTCGTCTGCTATACTTCAAATTACTTACTAATATAAATATTCAAGAAACCCATATGAATTTAGAAATGTCTGCCGCTCCTACCCAAGAACCTGAAAAAACAAGCCTTGAAGAAGGCCTTCCTAGATTTGTTAATAATCCTGAAGATGCAACCGCATTAAGTTGCTCAGCCTGTGGTGCTGCAAGACTAAGAGGTGCGCCAATGTGTTTTCACTGCGGTTCAGGTTTAGAAACTGAAGTTATTTTTAATCTAAATACATTAAAACAAACTGCTGATGAATTAGATTGGAGAGAAGACTTAAATGGTTCTGAATTTCCAGATATAATCGATAGAGCTAGAAATATTTCCAAAGAAAGAGGAAAAACAGTTTTTGTTTTGGTTAATGGAGTTCCATTGGTAGTGCAAGCAAAAGACAACCTAACTGTTCGTGAAATTCAGAATAATTTCAGAACTCTAAGAAAATTAAAATCCAGAAATGAACTTGGAGATCTTTGGTACAAAGCATTGATTAGATTCAACGAATTACAAAAAAGAATCTCACAATTAGAAGTTTAAGTAACGATT
>VFLK01000043.1 GCA_009885085.1 Minisyncoccota bacterium | reverse complement strand
TTTGGCAAAATCCAGTAACTATTCATCAGTAAAGTTAATAATCCTATGAAGATCGAGAACTTCATAGCTGAAACAAATTTTTTAGAATCCAGTGCATAAAAGAATGAGTATATTAGAGAAAAAATAATTCCAAGATAATGAACTGTTGGTGTATGAGCGCTAGGTGCTAAAGCCAATTGGATAATCATAAAAACTAATATTGATTTCCAGGTAATCTTTCTTAGTAATAAATGTATTGATAAAAGTAAAAATGGAAAAAAAGCAAACTGAACGGTGAATATTTCAAAGCTTATATAAAATTGTTGTAAAGTGAGCGGATGCACCAAGTAAAGCAACGCTCCTATTCCAGCCAACCATTTGCCATACACTCCTAAAGTTTTTTTTATCCAGATTTTATATAAATATAAGTACATACCAATGCCGCCAATTGAATACATCAGAAAAATAAATGATGATCTAATTAGATAGTTTGGAAGAATTAAGTTAAAAATAAATAAAATTGGTAAACGAGAAATTTCGGAGATATGTCCTTTAGCAGCTGGCGCACCAAGTCCCTCGTGTTCTTGCCACGCTCCAAAGAAAACTCTCTTTGCATATTGCGCAATGTTGAACTCGGCGTGGATGTTATCCCATCCAGAATAATATGCTCGAATGCTGGTATTTTGTAAACCAATAAAGACTGCAACTAAGACAAGCAAAATTAATGGCAGATTACTTTTTATGATTTTTTGTATTGATTTTATCGTCACCTTCTCAAGTTTATCACTTGTGAAGATGGTTGTCTGTAATTATCTTTGTTACAATGATTTATATGAAAATTAGGAATAATTGGTTTTTCAAAGCGATACTTATTCCATTTGCAATTACACGAAGTATTTTGTTGTTCGCTGGTTTGATTGCGGGTTATGTTTTTCCTTCAAAGGTATATCAAGATGGGGCAACAATTAGTACTGGCTGGTTATTTTCCAGTAACAGATTGATTGACATGTGGGCTCGTTGGGATAGCGGATGGTATTTGAGTGTTATTAAAATTGGTTACAGCATGGGAAAAGATGTTTATACGTCTAGCAACTTGGCTTTTTTCCCAGTATTTCCTTATTTAGTAAAAATATTGGCATTTCTTGTTCCTATCAGACCTTTAACCGACGGAATTATTATTACAGTTGGAGTCATTTTGTCTAACGTGCTTTTAATTGGATCTCTAATTTTATTGTATAAAATTTCAATTTATTTTTTTAAAAGTGAAGTTATTGCCAAAAGTGCTGTTTGGTATTTGTTAGTTTTCCCAAGTAGTTTCTTTTTGTCAAGTTTCTATACAGAATCTACTTTTCTTTTTTTCTCTTTGCTTAGCTATTGGGCAGCAACCAAAAAAAAATGGTGGCTGGCTTGCACCATGGCTGCTGTTGTGACCGCCACTAGATCGATTGGATTTATTTTGGTTTTACCACTATTGGCTGAATATTTTCGAAGCAAAGACTATAACCTAAAGAAAATAGATTTCTCAATTCTTTGGTTTGCCGTCGTGCCATTGGGAATTCTTTCATTTTTTTACTATATGTACACACTTACTGGAGATTTCTTCGCGGCAGTGAAAGTTCAAGAAGCTTGGGGAAGAAGAGTTTCTGATCCATTCACTGCTTTGTTGTTCCCAAGTGGCTTCTGGATCTATTTAACTCCTCTAGATCAATTTTTTGCCATAAGCACTTTAATTGTTAGCTGGACGATGATAAAAGACAAGCTAAGGGTTTTGAATGCACTCGGATTGTACTCAATTTTATTAATGATACCTACTCTATTTACGGGTACTTTAGACTCTCTATCTCGTTTCTTAGTTGTGATATTCCCTTTGTTTATTTATTGGGCATTTTTGGTGACAAACTCGAAAAAGTTTGATCTGACATTGAGAATAGTTTTTATGTGTTTACAGGTAATATTTTTTTGCATTATTTAGCCAATTTTACTGGGTTGGATAGATTTGTTTTTCAAGATTGTCTAGCCAATTTTAATAGCAAAGTTTTTTTTGTTTCTCTCTTGAATGATTTAGAATGCAAAAGCGGCGCCTGTGAGGGCGCCGCTTTTAACGAAAGTATTACAGAATATTAATCGCGACCGTAGGCCACGATGTTTGTCCAAAGAAGCTTCCAGCCATCTTTGGCTGTGTACGACATGATGGTGTAGGAACCATCGTTGAAGTCGAACACATGTTGAATGAATACGTCGCAATCAGCGACGTCGGTCTGAAGGCCAATTCCGCAGTTGTCGAAGGACAGTGCGTTTTCGGCTTGTGCGACCAAGTAGTCTTGTGAGAAAAATTGACCCGCGCCGGCTGGAACCGGATAGCGAGTGAATTTCATGGCGCCAACGGCACCATATTTGCTGATCGTAATCGGCAAATTCTTGTCTGCATGTGTTTCGAGGTGCCATCCACGAACCAGCAATCCTTGCGCGCAGTTTGTGCCGCACGCAGGAATGTCGATTGTGTAGCCGCCGCCTTCAACGAAGAAGGAAGCAGCATAGGCAGTAGCGTAGCTACCCTCGGGAACAAGCAAACCAACTACTGGACCTTGCGCGGTTTGATGATCGGCACCACCGGTCCATGTGCAAGAAGCGTTCGCGTTGGCATCGGCCAAATCGTCGCATCCAAGCACTCCTTCGTCGTCCAGCATGGTGCTGGCAGGCTCAGGAACATTCCAACCACCAGTCAAATTGACCTTGATGGTTGTAACTTCAGCGGGGACATTTGCGGAGAACCATTTGGTCTTCACAGTGTCATCAGCTTCGGTTATCACTTCGGCGGGAGCCTCAGTGACAATGTCAGGAATTTCGGTAGCGGTGGGCGTAATGGCGGGAGTATCGGTAGCGGTTGAAGCCGCGCCGACAACATCTGGCTCATTACTTACAGCTTCGGAGGATGTAGCGACTTTTTGAGCCGCCTCGTACTCATACAATGATGTGAGCATTTCCGGGGTAAAGAAACGAGTCTGCCCGTAGTACTCAACCAATTCCGTTGCCTTCATGCTTTCAACCTGCGTGATGGACAATTGCGTGTCCGGCAGGATATCGAGCAGTCTTTCATCCCACTTTGAATATTCTGCTGGTTTCAAGCCAGACAGGAGCATTGCAACTCCCAAGATCAAGTTAAATAACCCAGACATTTTTGCCTCCTTCAGAAGCATCGTACATAGTTGGCTTTTAAGCCATAGAATAGGATATAGAGTTAAAAAAACCTCTATTCGGACCAGGAGGTCCTCGGATCTACTGGTTTTTACGTCAGTTGATCTTGCATCATCGTCTAAGTTAATAAACGACACTGTAAGATCAACCTAAGTAAACTATTCTTAAATTTTATTCTGTATACTTTGTTAAAGAGCTGACCTTTTCAGGGCTGTTAGCAAAAATGCTAACGCTATAAATTGGTCTGCGTCAAATTTCTGTTGTAGCATCCTTGCCGCTATTTGATAGACAATCTATCTCAAGCAAAAAGGAAATTGCTTAACAGATTGATATTTACATTCTAGGTATAAACACTTATCTGTTAACTAAGACAAAGTATATCAAAAATATGACGTTTTGTCAAGTATTATAGGATATAAGAAGCCAAGATGGTCTTCTGAAAAGATTGTTTAGTTTAAATAAAACTTAGATACAGTTTACTGAATTAACTTGGCGTACAAGAAGATTCTAATATCAGATTCCAAGAACTTGCAGGTATATAAAATTAAATCAGCATTGAAATGAGAGACACTTACGCCCTCATCTTTTTGATACACTTCATATAAAAATTTTCTTTGATCCCAGACAACCTCAACTTGGTCTCCCGCTTCCAAATTTGGTAAGTTATAAAAACTATTTTTTATACGATACGGTTGATCCCAATTCAGATATCCAAATCTATGGGCAACTAAAATAGTTGGTTTATCTCTATCGAGTGGCGTTCCAAAATTTGGTGTTCTCCAAACCCCCATTCTGAGAGCATCTTCAAATTTTTCTTGAGGTTGCTCAATAATTTCAGTATTTACACCTATCTTATCAATCCTGACGATATTAATTTCTGGGAGAGAAAGATCTTTTTCTGGTAATTTGTATTGGTCGACATCTTCGATTTCAAGTTGAGGTACGTTTATTGGTTGAGAAAGTATCTCTGAAAGTTTGGTACTAGTCGAGGGAAATGTCATGTTCCAAACGGTGGCCAAAATGGGATAACCCGATAGAAAAGTTGCCAAAATAAAGGAAAACAAAGATCCAAATAAAAAAATTCTCGCGATCGTTTTTAAGTTTATGTTCATAAAAATTTGGGTTACCGATCAATATCATATCAGAAATAAAACAGAGTTATAAGATTATGACTGCAAATTGTCATCAATAAAAAAAACCGCCCATATTTTTTGAATATGAGCGGTCTAAATTTTAATTTATGAGATTTAATTATTTAGTTTTTTTAATTAAAAATGAAGTTAAAGCAACACCAGACAAAGCTGATAATGCCATAACTACTTGAGGAGCTAAATCCTCAATACCTGCTGGAACATAAACTATTTGATTTGCGCTTGGCAATTCAGTGTATGCGCCGTAACCAGCACTAACTGGGGTAGCAGTTAAATATGTCATAGCAACAAAAGCGCTTAATAACACAGCTAGCTTAAGTTTATTTGTTTTCATATTAATACTTCTATGACCAATATTTTGGCAGGTCATTTATCCTATATTGTTTATATAATATACTATAATGATATAAAAGTCAAGCATAGTATATCATACCAGTTTATAATGATATTTTTATAATATCAAAAAAGGCCCCCATCCGGGGGCCTTTTAATTTACTTATTTTAAGTATTATCTTGTAGCAGAGATAACTTCGCTAAGTTCTGCAGATGGTGCAGTAACTGTAACTCTATTATTTGTTGCACTGGTTACGATTGTGTATCCGGTGTCATATGCTGCAGCACATCCTGCCTCATCAACTGGCTCTCCAGCTGCTGGATCTGCTGGCAAAGCTGCGAGGTAATCAGAAACTAACAAAGCACAAATGTTAGCGCCCGTACTTGAAACGTTTGCTGCTGTGGTGGTGATTCCGGCTGGAAGTGCGCCATCAGTATCAGCTGCATATTGGTGGACTGCATTTAAAATTGCATTAACATCGCTTCGGCGTTGGGTGTTGTTTGCTTGTGCAAACTGTCTTGCAGGGTTAATAGCAATAAGAACAATTGCTAGTAGAATGGCTAAGATACCAATCACGACTAGTAACTCAATAAGGGTAAAACCTTTATTTAATTTTTTGCTCACTATTGGGAGTTTCATAATATACCTCTTTATAATAATTATTACTTTTTTACTATAGACATAACTATAGATCAATTTTTGATTTGCCGTCAAGTAGGTGTGAACTACTTTGCTGCTGTAGTAGTTATCACTATGTCATAGTTTAATTCACTATTTTCCTGGATGGTATATTCTTGACCAATATTTTCGACCACATCTAGGATTAGAGTTCTTATTTCCGAAGGTAAAGTTGGAATTATCAAAACTAAAGTTTTATTTGAAGCTATTTTTTGAGCATTGCCAACATCTATGTTCTTGAAACCAGCTTTTTCTAAATTGGTTTTGACAATTCCTGCCTGGCCACTGATCCCAGAGCCATTTAGAACTCTAATTTTATATTGATCTAGGTCAAGAACAGTTGTTCCAGATGCCGTTTTTCCAGATTCGGTTGCTGTTGCAGATTCGGAGGCTTCAGCACTGACACTTGTCTGAGCAGAATCAATTCCTTTGGATTTTTCATCTGATATTTCAAGATTCTGGTTAGTCACTTGTCCAGCTATTGAGGCTTTGTAGGCGTTATTTCTATTGTTGTTAAAAATGATTGCACCAACTAATAGAAGAATTAGTACCCCAAAAATAGCTACAAGCGCTATTAGTTTCTGATTTTGCTTTTTAATTGGTTCTATATCAGAGCTGTTTTTAGTGATTAATTTGTGTCTAGATCCTAACAAATCGTATGGAGCAAGCTTCCCCAAAGTTTTTAATAATTCAGTATTTTCTTCTGGTGTGCAACTTGCTTCACCAATAAAGTCTTCTACCACAAGCTCTGGAAGAATCATTGTAATTTTAAAATCCAATTTGTACAGAACATCAAGAATTGGCTCATAAAAATCTCTATTTATTGCAATAACCTCGAGTTTCTTTTTTATGGAAAATTGCTTAACAAAGATATTATTAAAAGGTACTAGGTCTGAAAAAAGATCAATCTTTGCTTTATTTTCTAGTTCACTAATCTCTGGTTCTTCAATTGTCGTCCTAAAATAAGTATTTTTGTTCAAAATAACAAGAGTTTCGTTATATCTTCCTTTTGTGTCTCCAAGAAAATCTCTCAATGCCTTTTCAAGTTTTTCTTGATCAATTACTTCAAGATCCTTGATTATTTCAGTAGTAAGTGGAAATTCTTTTGATTCATTTTGACTTGGATTACAGAAAAATATTTTATTTCTGTATAAAAAGACTATCTGGTGGTTACTTTTAGTATTACTCATGTTTCTATTTATGTAGCTTCTTTCCAAGATGTAATTGTGAGTACATTATCGATATAAGTTGCAGTTACTTCTATTTTTCGAGAATGATTACCTGCAACAGACTGAGAAACAATGGTTTTCTCAGATGTACCTAATACGCTGACTGTTACAGTTGCATTTCCTACAGTAAATACTTCTCCAGTATAACTGGGGTTTCTAAGTAATGCCATCATTGCATTTTCAATTCCGCTTTCAGCTGCCGCAAGTGCTGATAATCCGTACTGTGTTTGAGAATTACCTTGTGTGTTGTCAATTACCCAAGACACGGCTGCCATGCTAATTACAGTCGTAGCAACCATTACTATTAAGAGAGTGATTAAAATGTGGCCAGATGATTTTTCTTTTATTTTTTTCATCGAGTTGTTGCTACGGTTTTATAATTTCTACTTTCTATTTTACCCTCAGAAACTACCAAACTTTGAGTCGTCAGCATTATTTGGACCGCCCCCACTCCACCCTCATTTCCTAATCTGGTAACCTCAAAACTAATGACATCTGTAGTTTCTCCATTCATGAGATGTGAGCCTGAATCATTAATTAAATATAGTTTATTATCAATTATTCTATAAGAAAAAAGCTCTGAATCGATTATTAGTTGAAGTGTGTTAGATGATTCTCCAATTGTGGCTGGTTCAATTATGTCTTGAGCAGAGTAAATATCATGTGATAGTCGAGCCATGACATATCGTCCTTCTCTTTCTAAGCTTGAGGTTTTTATCGATTCATTTCTGATATTTAAGGTTGAGATGAGTAAATCTGAAATAATTACGAGCAGAATCATTGAAAGGCCCATATATAGCAATAATTCAACTAGGGTAAACCCTGAGCGATTGGCGTTTTTTTTATTTATTTTAAATGCTTTAAA
>VFLK01000026.1 GCA_009885085.1 Minisyncoccota bacterium | reverse complement strand
TAAATCTACACTTCATGAGGCTTGCTTTTATAAACACTTTTTTAATCCACAATAAAAACTAAAAAAATAACTTCAAATTCAAATTTAAAAAGAAAAGTAAAAAAAGATGAAAATTATTAATATAAAAAATACTAGCGCTGATGAAGTAATTGATAAAACTATCAAAGTTTTATTGTCGGGCGGATTAATTATTTTTCCAACAGAAACTACTTATGGAGCTGGTGTTGATGCCACAAATCCTGAGGCCGTAAACAAACTACTTGCTTATAAAAGTCGCAGAGAAGGCAAACCACTTTCAATTGCAGTATCAGATAAAAAGATGGCTTCCGAGTATGTTTTTGTCAACGAACAAGCTGACTCTCTTTTCAAAAAATTTTTACCAGGACCAGTTACTGTTGTTTGTAATATTTTGCAAAAAAATCTTAATCAGTCACTAAAAGAATCAACTTCACCTACTGAAAATTTGTCAAAATCAAATAAAAACTTAGCTCCCGGTGTTGCTTCTGAATTTCAAACCTTAGGAATTAGAATTCCCAACTATCAACTAATTCTAAATTTAATTGAAAAATATCAAAAGCCAATTACCGCTACTTCAGCAAATGCTTCAGGGAAAAAGCGACCATACTCCATTACAGATATATTTAAAAATATTTCTGAAAAACAAAAAAATTTAATTGATTTAGTTCTAGATGCAGGCGAATTGCCTCATAATGATCCATCAACTGTCATCGATACCACTCTCTCTACCCCAGTAACGCTTAGAGGAAGTCTTGAAGGAAATTCAGTTACAACAAATGAGCAAACTATTAAACTCGTCTCAAACTCCGAACAAGAAACTCAAGAAATTGCTGGCCGATTGTTACTAAAAGATTGGAACCAGGTTAATAAAAATGGCCTTATAATTGCTCTAAACGGTAGCCTAGGCACTGGAAAAACGGTTTTTACAAAGGGAGTTGCAAAATTTTTGAATATTCATGAAACTATCAAATCACCAACATATTCATATATAGAGGAATATGATTTTACTCGTCACCAAACAACTGGGAAGTTGTTTCATCTAGACATGTGGAAAGTTGAAGATCAAGATATGTTTGACCGACTTGAAGCAGCATCATTGATTGGAAAAAATAATATTGTTGTGATTGAATGGTTTGATCAAATTGCTGAATTTATGGGCTCCAAATTCGAAAAAGCTAAAATTTTAAAAATTCTCATCACTCAAGATAAAGATAAAAGGAGTTTGGAGATAAGTTAGTATATTTGATCATGAGCAAAAATCCTTTAATACTAGCTGTCGACACTTCTTGCGATGATACATCTGCAGCTGTTCTTCGTGGTAACGTTGTTCTATCAAACATTATTGCCTCTCAAACCGAACTACATAGGCCATATGGCGGAGTCTTCCCAACTGTTGCTAAGCAAGCTCACAAAGAGAATATTGAGCCAACGGTGAAAACTGCACTTAAAAGAGCTGGTGTTGTAATTGAGGAAATTGACGCACTCGCAGTGACTGTTGGACCCGGGCTTGCACCGGCTTTGGAAGTTGGAATAAATTACATCAAGGATCTAGCTATAGAAACCCAGAAACCTCTAATTGCAGTAAATCATATTGAAGGACACGCGCTTTCAGCCCTTGCAACTAGAAAAATTACAGACAAAAAGACTAACAAAGCTGCTAATTTTCCAAAAAAAAATAAAATTTCCTATCCTGTGCTCTCCATCGTTGTTTCTGGAGGTCACACTGAATTTATCTTATTTGGAAAAATCGGCGAGTATCAAATTCTAGGAAGCAGCATCGATGATGCGGCCGGAGAATGTTTAGATAAGATTGGGAGAATGTTAGATCTTGGATATCCTGCTGGCCCAATTATGGAAAAATTTGCCCGGCTTGGAAACCCGAATGCTATTGAGTTTCCACTGCCAATGACCACTACTAAAAATTTTGATATGAGTTTTTCTGGATTAAAAACTTTCTCCCGAAACTATATAGAAGACAATTTCGGCAAAACTTCGCTAAATAAACAGCAAACCTATGACTTCTGTGCATCAGCACAATATGGGGTATTTAGGCATATTATGTATAAATTGAGTAAAGTTTTAGAAAAATATGAAATCTCGGAAATTTGGCTCGGTGGCGGAGTTGCGGCAAATATAAAACTTAGACAAATGATTAAAAAGACCATCAAAGATTTTGAGAGTAAGTCACAAAAGAATGCTGGTGAAAACCCAAAACTTGCTTTACAAACTTCAGAAAAAAATACTTCGCAAATTACCATTTCCAAAGCACTAAACAAAATTACTTTTAGAGTCCCCCACACTCGTAGACTCTGCATGGATAATGCTGCAATGATTGGCGTTGTGGCAAGTTATAAATTTGAACGTAAAGAGTTTGCTAATAATCTTGAAAAAATTGAGCGTGCGCCTAGACTAAAAATCAGTGAATAATCTACAGCTTAAGAATTTTTCATTTATTAAGTCAATAACTCTAGATCGGACAAGCCCCGCTTGCACATTTCAAATGTTCATAATCTACATCTTCGGCAATATCATCATCTTTTTCAATTTCGTTGAGCACTCTCATAAATTCAGAAATAGTCACTGGTTGCTCTGGTTGATATTCATAAGCAGTTCCATCAGTCTGTGGCATTACACTACAACACTTAACTTCACTTTGATATTTAGTAACCATCTTTGAAAATTCTTTGTAGGATACTATTTCAGGATTATATTTAAGAGTATATGAAACTTGGTTTCCGGTGTCTTCCGTAAAAGATTTACCGCTTTCGTCAACTCCAACAATCCAATATTTCTCAAGCAACATTAACCATTTAAATTGTTCTTCTGGTGTAGCCTCTGCTGCAGTTACCAATTCTCCATTCATGCCAATTCTACAAATAAGTGGCTGAGTTGGAAATCCAACAGCCGTCGAGCCTTTATAACTTCTAAGAACTTTCACTGGATAACCTTTTTCTTTATATTTTTTAACCATTGGATCATCGCTTCTATATTGAACCCAGCGAATGTACTCACGCATACTTGGCAAATGTGCACCCTCTGTCAAAGCAAAAAGCTTTGAAACCGTGCCAGATGGCTTAATTGTTGTATTTGTATGTGGAGCAGTAACTCCAAGTTTTTTTGAATATTCTTTTGCCTCTTCTACCACTGCTCTTTTAAATCTAGCCATAGTCATCCAAAATTCCTTTGATTTTCCTTCATCAATCAAATCTCGAAATGCAAAACCATAAGTGTTCCAAGCAAATTCATGAATACCAGTCATGCCAACACCAATTCTATTAGTTCTTTGAACTTCACGAGAGTACAAACAGTTCATTGTGTTAACTCTAATTAGTGACCTAACCGCAGCCCTGAATGCTTCCTCAGCATCATCGAGTGTTGGAGCATAATATGGAACAACATCGGCAATCACACAATAACCACCAAGCATATTCAATGAAATTTCACCGCAAGGATTTGGAATCTGAGAATATAACTTTGCAGATGCATTTCTTGCGATCAACGAAAGCATTTTTTCAGTTCGCTCCATCGGTTTATATTTTTCGCTTTCAGCGTATTTGCCATCCTGATAATCATCATATCCGTCATCATTTTGGACTAATTTATGTTGATTAATAAATCCAGGTTCACCTGTACCATCATGATAACTAGAGCTCATGATTGCTTCCAAAACTTTCTTGGAATGTTTGGTTTTTTGTTTCCAAAATTTTTCATCAACCGTTACAGAATTATTTGCGCTCCATAAAAAGCCACCTTTTTTGATTTCAATAAACTCAAAAACTTCTGGGTCGGTCCAATTCTTAGTTGCGATTCTAGCGCTGCGGCGAGCACCACCGACTAGAACGCACTCTGCTAAATAGTGGTCAATAAAAAGTGCTTGTTTCCAAAGAGACATACCGGCACCTTTGACAGTAACTACTCTTTCGATTGCATTCATCAATGGTTTTGGACCAGAAGCTGGTCTATTCTGCATTCCTCTAATTAATGAACCTGCGGCTCTAACTTTTGAAAAATCTAAAATCAATAACTCATTTTTAAATTTTTTCTCGAAAGCCATTGTCTCCATCAATTCAATTGCTTGTGCCCAACCTTCTCTATCATCAGGAACTTCAAACCAATGGATATTGTCACCTTTACCATATTTATGTTTAGCATCCAAAACACTCTCATCAAAACCCCAAACAAAATCTGGATGCTCTTCTGAAATCACACAACGGACACTTGGCATATTATCCCAATCAACGACACACATATCATCATCATATGACCTTCCAACTCCCGAGCCATTCATTAATAGATAAAATAAGATATATGAAGATGATGCTGTGCTGCAATTTCCTGTTAATAACCCATTAGCCAATACAAATCCCGTTGTAACAGGCTCTTCGACACAATAAACATCCTCTTTTTTATACTCCTCTTTTGTCACAACTCTTCTTGAGGAATTTTTTGTTAGTCTTATAGAATATAAATTTTTACCATTAGCAAAGGATCCATCTCCTTCCTTTCTAACACGAGTGGTCATCCCAGCAATAATAAAATCTGCGTAAGCAGCGTAATCTTTTAGCCAATCAATAGCATCTTTTCTCGTCGTTGATATTTCTATTCTGTCTTCTTTCCCATTGTTAAAGGTTTTTGATCCATCAGCAAGCCACCAACCATAAATAAAGCCAGCAATATATTCCGGATCATTGCTGAATGGTAGCTCCTTCCAAAAAGCTTTTTTACCAACGTAAACAACTGGATCTCCATTAGCATGCTTTGGGTATGAAACACTATAACCTTCAAAATACTTTAGATATTTTTTATCATCGCCACACAATCTTATAGAAGCATATGTTCTACCTTGGGAAACCATTTGTTTTTTATAATCATTTCTTCTTTTATGTGCTGTTCCATCTCCAAAAATTAATCCATGTCTTATTCCTTCTGAATCTTTTTTTGTATTTGATGGGGCTGTCATTAAGAAATCTCCAACTTTAAGATTTTCAGTTACAACATCATCTTTAAGAAACCATCTATGATTTTCTGTTGCGATAACAAATTGATTAGGTTTGTTTGGACCTGTCCAAGCAGCAAATCCGTATTTGAATAATTGTTGTTTACCATATTTTTTTACTTCTGATTTTCTCCAAACACCGTCCTTAGACTTAACAGAAACTGATGTTCCAGCAACCTTTGAAATTTCAACTGGACCATGCTCTAGAGTTAAAATTTTTGTATTTTTTTCTAGACAATTTGTAAAAACTTCCATATTTCTGCCTGGCTGTGTTTCATCTCCGTGTTGGAGATGACGACCAGACATTAATAAAGATGCATTAGCAATGTGCTTTTTTAATATTTCATATTCTTCTTTTTGATGTTTAGCTCCAAGTCCTTTTAATCCTTTTACTAACAAAGAATTTCCCAAAGCAACACGATCAGCAACTTCACTCCATTTTTCCCAACGCTCACGGCCAGTCTTAACATCAATAACTTTTCTCAAATAAGTTCGACGTGCGACTGCGGTTCCCATTCCATCGTCAAGCTTACGATTGGTAAAATGCATTTGTTTTTTAGGAAGTGTTTTGTTGGTCATAATATCTTTCTATAGTTTTATTTACTCTGTGAGCTTATCTAGCTCGCTTTTAAAATCTTCAAGGCTGTCAAAGTCTCGATACACACTTGCAAAAAGCAAATATGACAATGTATCTATCTTTTTCAGTCTATTTATTACTAAATTACCAATTTCCCAACTTTTAACCTCACTTGATTTTTTTTGTCTCAATCTTCTTTCGACTTCATCAACCATTTCATCAATACTAGACATTGATATTGGTCTCTTCCACATGGCCTTAGTGAGACCCCTTTTTAGTTTGTCTCTACTGAAATCTTCTTTTGAGCCATCTTTTTTTATAACTTTTAGATCAATCCCTTCGACTCTTTCATAAGTAGTAAATCTCTTATCGCAACTAGAACAATTTCTGCGTCTTCTTATTGTTGCTTGGTCCTCAGCGTCACGAGAATCAACAACTGACGTTTCTGCTTTATTACAATAAGGACATTTCATATCTATCGATCTCCTTTAAGCCCTAAACACCCTAACTTGTGTGTAGCTAGTATACAGACCACAATATATTGTGCATTTGTTTTTAAAGGAATATAAGAATCTCACGATTAATATAAGTGGTCAACTAAAACAAAATGCATCAAATAATATAAAAAAATAAAAAATACAAGGTGAATTGCGAAGCAAGAGAAGGTGCCCTGGGGCACAAAAAATACCCAAATATAAAAATGAAATCTATGCACGGGGATTTTTATATTAGTAGCTTTTGAGCAATTTTGTTAGGAAAAATTGATAAAATTAGTCTTTGATCTCTTCAATTAAAGAGTTTGATTCAATTAATAAATCGCTGATTGAACTAGCATCAATATTCTTGAACTCTCTCTGACATTTTTCAATCCCTAACACGTTATCATTAAGAGCTATTAGCAAATCTTTTCTCACTATTTCTGATTTTGTTTTACTTCCCAAAAAATCCTGAGACGCGGTAATTAAATATTTTTGAGATTTTGTCATTGTAGACAAAGCTAGACTCTCTTGGTTCTTTTCTAGCAACTTTATTGCACTATATAACCTATCATCAGCCAATCTTATTTTGACATAAATTTTCCTGTTTCCGGATGAAACATTTAAAATTATCTTATCAGCAACCATTAGCAAAGGATATAAAACATGATCGGGTAAAATTCTTTCGCCTACATAAAACTTTCTTTCACTAACTTTTGGAGAATTATGCAGTTTTACCTGAGATGACATTATCAAAGAAGCCCCAAAAATGAAGATGCCAAACAACAAAGCGAACGTAGATGTAATAAATTTTACTTTTGTCAATTTATAGCCTTTAGATCATGAAACTTACAGGTAAACGATAAATTGTATCACTGAACACCACTAAGTAAAGTTTAGAAACCACTATGTACCAACAAAACCATGCCCCAAATTGCATGAGACAGAATTAGTGCAAATGAATTTTTTCTTGAATAAAATAAAAATCCCTGACCAATCGCAAATAAAAATAAAATAAATATCTGTGGCAAGACTGAGGCTATATCATATCTTAAAATTATGTTTGGAATATGAAAGACAAGAAATATCAGAGCTACCAAAACAACCTGGGATAACATTGACCAATTCTTAAATTTTTCTTGGATGCTAGTCATTACAAAACTGAAAAATAGTAAGGTTTCCCAAAAAGCAGTAAAAAGAGCCAATATAAACTCATACCAAAAAATATTTGAGTCAAATAGCGAAACTGCCTCTACCACCGATCCATTTTGGATGATGGAAAGAATTGAAAATACGAAACCAAAAATGCCTCCAACGGCTACTCCAAGCAATAAGCCACTTTTCAATTTTTCTGGAGAAAAACTTTTAATCACCGAATCTGAGCCAGTTAGTGTGATATATAACCAAACTGGAAGTCCAAAGAAGATTGCTTTACCTATTATCTCATCAAACCAAACTGGGAAATTGAACATCCCTCTATATAAAACCCAAAGGACTAAAATTAATGTTAATAGAGGAAAGAACACAACATTTTTAGAATTTTTATTTTGTGATGGCATCTATAACTACTTTTAAGGTTTCCTGTTGGTTAGATGAATAAGTATCTATAACTACATCGTATAGATTTGCGCGCCAAAAATCAATTGGATCACTTGCATTTGCTTTGCCAGTTTTCACCACCCACTCATTCCACTCAGGAGCATACATTCTCTGCCATTTTGTTAAATTTTTATGATATCTATCATTCATGTTTGCAATCGCATCTGCAGGCGTGACAGAGTCGCGATTAACAATTCTATCAATTTTAACTGCCTTATCACTACAAATCATTAAAATTTTTAAGGTGTCTTTTAAATTTTGAGCCAAAAATCCTGATAACCATGATTCAATAATCCAGCCACTTCCAGAAGAAAGTTTTTCTCTAATTCCCATATCAACTTGACGGTCAAAATCATCTTCATAGTGGCTAGCATCATGATGAATGTCACCATTCTCTTCAAACAAACCTTTTTCTTTGGCATAGGATCTCATAAATTCACCACCACTAAAGCCAGTCCATCCATCAAACTTTATTAAGTCATGTTTTTTTAACATGTTTAACAAAGTAGTAGACCCACTTCCAGGAAGTCCTGAAATAGTTATATTTTTGTACTTAAAATTTGTATTAATATCTTTTGCTGTCATAAAAAATTTATTTAGGCTGTGCTACGAGAGGAATATTATAAACCTTTGCATGCT
>VFLK01000039.1 GCA_009885085.1 Minisyncoccota bacterium | reverse complement strand
TGAACATTTATAAACGGTACACCAAAAAGTTTCTTGACTCGCTCAATTGCTAATAACTCAATTTGATCAATAAACTGATTACCTTCGTAATAACGTCTATTTGAATATCCTTCAGAATATTTGTTTGACAAACAACTCGACAATACTTCAGAAACATCTGGAGAAACTATATTTTCGGATGGAATTAAACCAATCATTTCAGTTTGGCGTTCCAACTCTTTTTCTATTATTTTGAAAACTTGATCTTTCATTTTATCCTTTTATTCATTAATTAGTAAAAATCGGGTGGCCGATATACATCCAATGCCACCTAAATCCAATCTAAAAAGAATCACAAAGTGGAATATTTGATCTGGTGGTGAAGTTTTGATTTAATCATAATCTCTACATATTATCACAATCGCTTAAATCTAGATGTAGTAGAATGTGAGCTATGAAACATCAACAAAATAAAATGATGATTAATCCCCAAATTGAAAGAGTTTTAAGACAAATTATTCTTAAAGATTTAAGTAGAGGTAGGAAAAATTTTGACAAACCACACACTGAAGCGGTAGTTTACTGGATGAAATATCTTTTAAAGGTATTAGGGGAAAATAAAATAAAACAATCAGGTATTCAACCCATGTTAGACCCTCAAGTGCTAATCACAGCTGCCTATGCTCACGACTGGGGATATTTTGGTTTATTTTCTGATTTAAATTCTAATTCAAATTCACTCACCGATATCAAAAAAAAGAAAGAACTTCACATGTTGAGGGGTTCTGAAATGATTGAACAATTATTACAACAAAGATTAGGAAAACTTTTCACCCAAAATCAAATTCTAAGAGTTTCTCACTTAGTTCTCTTCCATGACAAAATCAGAAAATTGATTGACGAAGATGAGATATTACTAATGGAGGCGGATACACTAGGAATGTTGGATACTAACTTTGTGAAATCTTCATTTTCTAAAAAAGATAATGATGAGTTTATGAATAAAGGAATCAAGGGTTTAAGGTTGCCAAGATTTATGCACAATGAAGCTATAAAAGTTGCTTTAGAACTAATTAAAAAACGAAATGAATCTACGAAAAATAGCTAATTAATCGAAATTCTCCCCTAGCCAAATTGGTCTATCAGTTGTCAAATCATTGAGAAAAGCGTTAGGCATTGTGGTTGAAATATCCAAAATAGCCAACTTCAATAAAGATTCATTTGGTTTTCTAACCATTCTCTTTAAATTCCCATCCTTCTCCATAAATGCCATCTCTTTAACTCTTCCTGAGACTGCCAACATCTCGATCATCGCCATTCGAGAATTGTATTTATATATAAGTCTTTTATCAACTGCCTCCCAAAAAAAAGCTTCAAATAATTCCTTATCTATTGGTGAATACTTAATATAAATTCTTTCATTAAAAGTATCAACTTCTCCATTAGTGATAGCCAGCGACACATCCCAAATCATCTTATCCTCTCCCCCATCTGGATTACATAAAAGTTGATAAAGATATTCATATTGGTCCACTGTTTCTTCGGCAGTCAAATCTCTTCCCAACCTCTCCAATTTTGTCCAATCTTCCCATCGATCGCCACGCTTAATTCTAAAAACTGTATCAGCACCAGCTGTAACAAAGTCAGGACCCAATTTTTCTTTAAAATAAAGTGATTTTTGACTTGCTACTAATTCTGAATCGGGAATGTCTGTTTCCGTATACTGCTCAGCTAATGCTCTTAATACTTGAACTGATATTATTCCCTGCCCAAAAACATCGTCCAAAATTCTTTGAAGTTCGGCGGCTTTTAAATAACTAGGTGAATTTTGAAAAACTAAAGATGCGCCATCTTTAGACTCGTTATTTTCAGATTTAGAAATAGCTTTTGCTATTAAAATTTTATTTTGTTTTTCTTTAGTAGACATATTTAATATTTAATAAAAACAAAAAAGACACCTTTGTTAAGCTTCAAACTCTGCTTGGTTTCCATTTTGTTTAAGTTGAAACTTTTCGTCTCAATTTGTTAAACAAAACTGCTGTATCTTGGGAGCGAAGGCCTAATTACAGGTGTCTTTCGCAACTATTTCGATTTTTAATGTTACTCCCTCTTCCTAGAGGTTATTTTTATTTAGAATAGTAATCTATCAGTTCCTTTTTAAAACCTAACTCAAGAAATCGTTCTTTTATTTCAGTTAAATATAATCCTGACTTTGTCCATTTCTCACCAAGAATTTTAATACTTTCAATTGCATCATATGGAAAAATTATCCAATTAGAAGTTTCGGCTCCAAAGTAATTTGGCTTCACGCAAGAATGTGGTTTATAAAAAAGCGTAGCAGTAGTAATCTTGCCAACTTTTCTTTCTTGCAAATAATCGACAACAAACTTCAGAGATTCTCCAGAGTCAGCTACATCATCGAACAGCAAGATCTTTTCATCTGCTACAGAAATTGGTAAATCTTGATAAATAATTGGCTCGCCTAATCGAGTATTAATCCCACCATAAAATTTAACTCCAATACTAGCTACCTCACCAACCTGCAAGTAATCAACCAAAGACCTCGTCATAGGCCAGCCACCTTTGGCTAAGGTAATAATTCGATCAAATTCATGTCCGTCTTCTATAATTTTTTTGGAAATTTCAAAAGCTAAATTTTGCATTTCATCCCAAGTCGGAGCAATATAACTAAAGTCTTCACCTTTAAATTGTATTGTCCTGTTTGACATAATTAGCTTTCAAATAAAAAAAACACCTACGTTAAGCTTTGCGCTCTGCTTGGTTTCCATTCTGCTAAAGTAAAACTCTAAAGTCCCTATCTTTCGCAAAACTGATGTATCTTGGGAGCGAAAGCCTAATTAAAGGTGTCTTTCGCAACTATTGTTTCAAGTTAATATCTGTATTATACATCAAAACCCATTAAATATCAAGTAAATAGTTCAATGTTAAGCTCAAATCTGACGTTAACTCAACTTCAAATTGGGTCTTTTCTTTGGACCTTGGATGAACAAATTCTATCTCTCTAGCATGTAAAAATTGTCTTTGGCACCATAAGCTATCAAGCTTTACTCGCTTTTTTCCAACATAATGTTGATCACCAACAATTGGATGTTTTAAATATGCCAGATGCACTCTAATTTGATGAGTTCTACCCGTTTTTGGCCAGCAATTAACTAAAGAAAATCCTTCATACAAAGAAAACCTTTTTTGCTTTAATTCTTTGGATCTGCCAGTATCTAGACCAAATCTTGCTAAATCAAAGCTAGGATAAAATTTTTCGACCTCATACTCTGTAAAAGCTGGGCGACCGTCAGGAACAACAGCGAATAACTTTCTATTTGATTGTCTTCTTCCTAACGGGAGGTTAATTTCTCCAACAGGCATTGCAAATTTACCATGAGTCAGACAAATATATTTCTTTTGGACTTCCCTTAATCGAAATTTCTTGAGCAAACTCACGAGCGATCCAGGGTGTTTTGCGATCAACATAGCCCCACTGGTATCTTTATCCAAACGATGAGCCAAGCCAGTTCTAGAATCAAAAATTTCTTCTGGAGTGCCATACTCATTGGTGAAATCTTCTGGCAGTAAATCTCTCCAATCATTTGGGAAATTTCGGTTTTTGATACCTTCAATATTATTTTCTAACCAATCTTGAAGAGTCTCAACTTTTACTGACTCTGCCCTGTTAACTACCAAGCCGGCAGGTTTATTAATCACCAACAAGTCTTGATCTTCGTAAATTATTTTTATATTCATTGGTTTTTTAATTCTCCGCATAAAATACTTAAAAGAATATATAAAAATCCAATTTAATGAGTCAGATTTTAAAATATTATAAATCTTTGCCTCATAGATTAGATTTTTATATATTCTTTTATTATTATATCGTAAAAAAGAGTTTAAAAAGTTGATCTAATGTAGCGCAGATTTATAATATTTTAAAATCTAGCGAGTTGAATTAAGATTTTAAACTTTTTTTACTATTATAATAAAGAAACATCGCTAACCCAAGAAAAATAAACCAATCAGCCAAATTATTATAAACATCAAAAAAAGGAATTTTCAACCAATCTCTTACCGCCCAAAAAAATATTCGATCAACAATATTTGAAATCGCACCACCAAAAAAAATTCCTGAGGCAATTGAGTGTAACAGCCATTCTTTTTTAAAGAGAATAAATACTAAACCCACAAAAAATACCATTAATAAAGTCATCGCACCACTTGAAATAAAACTCAAGAAACTAAACGAGATTCCTCGATTAAAAATTATTTCAAAACCAAAAAGAGGCATTAAAAACTTGAAAAGTTGGTCAATCAAGACTACCAAAAATATGACTTTTAAAATCTGCAAGTATTTATTCACTTAGATTTTCCAACTTAGTGCGAACTGCTTTTGGTTTTCTATAAATGGGCAAAGGCAACTGCCTGCCAGATCGATAATATAATAAGAAAACGCCTGCAATGAAAACAAATACATTAATTATCAGATCAACATTTACGCCGTAAAATTCAAATGTTGTAGGTCGTAAGAATGTTACAACAAAATTAAATATGGCAACCAAAATTAAAAATACAGAAACTAAAAAACCAGTTTGTGCAGTTTTTTTGCCATATCTGTACCAAGAGAATGTTCGATAATTGTATTCTACCTTTGAGAGATAAAAATACATCGCTAAATAAAAAAGTGCTGCATAC
>VFLK01000047.1 GCA_009885085.1 Minisyncoccota bacterium | reverse complement strand
AGCGATAAAGCTGATGAACAGTTTTTAAAACATATTATGCTTTCGATTAATGCTTTAGTAAAAGCAAATGCCCTAAGAAGAAACTATGTACTAAGAAAAGATGGCTTAATTGAAGAGATCAAAAAAGACAGGAGTATCTCAGGTACAAATATAGATATTTTATTCAATAAAGTTGATGCATTTATTCTTATTGAAGCTTTTTTTGGACAGATTAAAACGTCATTAGATTTACTAGCTCAAAGCTTAAAACCAGTTTACGGCAGAGAATTCCAAACATGGAAACGAAAAAATAATTTGAGTGGGATGGCAATTGCTGATACTTTAGCTACGAGTATTAAAGATGATATTAAACCTAATGCAAAACCAATAATTGAATTAATTAAGCACCATTCTGAGTCCATTACAAAAATTGTTGCGCATCGAGACGATACTGTGCATTATGGAAAACTAAAAAATGTTCAAGGATTTAGATACTCAGTTAAGACTAAGGAGATTATTCCACCGCTAATAAAAATTACAGAGACAGAAGCAGGCTATGTTGATGAGTACATGATGGAGGTTCTCAAATATATCGCTGATTTTGTGCAAGAATTCATAATTACACTCTTATCTAATCTTTTACCAGATATGAAAGTAGCAAAGCACAAAGATGGTCAGTGGGGCTGGGTATCTGGAAAAGGTGGCGAAATTAATGGCGTATTCGAATATACAAAGCCAAATCCTCCAAAAGCTTAGAACCGAGCGCAAATACCTTGAGGGTCATTTAGGTGATTTTGCACATTACAGGCTATTTTTGGGATACTTGCGATTTACTGCTCGTTTTTAGCAAGCCACATAGGGCTAATCGAGCATAGTAGACGGGTCTTGGAGCAACCGAAGACCTTATGCGGAGAGGGGGGGATTCGAACCCCCGGTAGTTTTCACCACGGCGGTTTAGTAAACCGCTGCACTAGGCCACTATGCGACCTCTCCAATCTTCAATTTATTTTAATTTAGCTCCATTATAAGGCATTCATTTTGCCAATTTTTGAAACCCAATCTTTTATATAGCTTTTTAGCCAAAACATTTTCCGGAGTTGCTTCTAATTGAATTGCAACTGAGTTTTTATATTTATTTTCTGCTAAATATTTTATCAAATTTGTGCCAATTCCAAGACTACGAAATTCTTTCACAACATATAGTTCATCTATATTTAAAATATTTCCTCCAAACTCATTGCTCCAAAAATTGATTAATATTGTGTACCCAATTATTTTATCATTATTTTTAATAACCACTATTTCTCCCAAAGATGGCTGTGATATTAAAGTCTTAAATGTGAGCTGAATTTTATCTAAAGTTATTGGTTTTCCAGTTTTATCTTCTGAATATAATTTTTCAATTAAACTTGCAACAGCATCAGAATCAGAGTCAGTAAAATCTTGATAACTAATGTTCATATAGTTTGGCGGAGGCAGTGGGATTTGAACCCACGAACCGAGTAATCGGTCAAGGTTAGCAACCTTGTGCAATTGGCCACTATGCGATGCCTCCACTTGCCAACCGAGTCTATTGTATAATATTTCAGTAATCTCTTGCGACTACATCTGAGGATTATAGCATCAGAGCAAACCCGCTTCTAGTGGGTAGAAATAATAATATGAACTTATCTGCAGATCATTTGCCACAAAATAAGAGGATGCGTCCAGGTGTCAAAGCTTTAATTATCCATGATGGTAAATTTCTAGTAATTTCTGAAAATGTTAAGGCTTACGTCAAAAATGTGGTTATACATGATTTTCCTGGCGGAGGTATAGATTTTGGAGAAAATATTAAAGATGCATTGATAAGAGAAGTTAAGGAAGAAGTTGGTCTTGATATTAAAGTTGGAAAAATAGTTGGAGCTTGGGGATTTGTATTGGGTGAAAGAGAGCATGCTAATTTGGAAAAAAATGGTACTCACATTATTTGTATGGGTTATCAGTGTGAAGTGATTGGGGGAATTAAAACTTGATTTGTCCAATAATCCAGCGCAAGAAGATATTTTTAGTTGCGAGTGGTTTACTAAAAAAGAGATTTTAGCAAAAGAACCAGGATTTATTCGTCATCAAGATATGCTTGAGGCTATAAAGAATTTAGATATTTAGTATAATGTTAGATCTTCACAGGTCTTGTTGATATGGAGGTGTCGCATAGTGGTCAATTGCACACGCCTGGAAAGCGTGATCCTTTTGGATCCAAGGGTTCGAATCCCTTCACCTCCGCACTGTCAGCAACACAAACACATTCAATAATTTCATGATAAGCTAACAAAATAATATGTCTTCAAAACAAAAAATTGGATTAGCCCTTGGAAGTGGCGGATGGAGAGGTTTCTCCCATATCGGAGTGATAAAAGCACTGGTTGAGTCAGGTATCAAAATTGACATAATCACAGGAACGAGCGCTGGCGCTGTTGTGGGTGGTTTTTATGCACTGACAAAAGATATTAAGTTGGTAGAGGACATATTCATGAATCTCAAACTAAAAGATTTGGCAACAACTTTTTCAGATTTAGCATTGAGATCGGGGATAATCAAGGGAAATAACATGGAATTATTTTTAGAAAAATATTTTAAAGGTGCGAATATAGAAAATTTAGATGTGAAGTTTGCAACTGTCGCAACTGATATACGAACCACGAATGATGTTGTGTTTTCCAAAGGAAGTTTGACTAAAGCAGTAAGAGCCAGCAGTTCATTACCTGGGTTTTTTGACATGTTTCAAAATAATGGTAATTTTTTAATTGATGGAGGGATTACTCAGCCGGTACCTGTTAGAGCTGCTAGACAGCTGGGTGCAGATAAAGTAATTGCGGTAAACTTGGATGACTATAGTTATCGAACATTCGAATTTAGTAGTAAAACTAGGGCAACAACAGTTGCTCAAGCTTCCTTAAAACTTATTAGATATAGATTGGCTCAGGAATTATGTACTGAAGCAGATTGGGTTATTGAACCTGATGTGTCAGATATTATTAATTGGTCAAATTTGAGATATCGCGAGAAGAGAATAAAAGCAATCGAGATGGGCTATCAAGCCGCTTTGGAAAAAATTAAGGAAATTAAGTCAGATAGTAAGCACTTTATACCATAGCGTTATATAATCAACATGGTTATGTCAAAGAAAATTTACAATATAAATAATTTTCAAGGTCTTTCTAAAAAAGAAGTGGCCAGACTTTTACTTGAAGAAGGACCAAACGAACTACCTTCTCAAAAAAACCAAAATTGGTTTTCGATTCTTTTAAAAGTTTTGTCTGAACCAATGTTAATACTGCTTCTAGTTAGCGGATCTATCTATTTTTTTATGGGAGAAGCCAAAGACGCGCTAATGCTTTTGTCTTTTGTATTTGTGGTTGTTGGAATAACTTTTTATCAGGAACGAAAAACTGAAAAAACTCTTGAAGCTCTAAGAGATTTATCAAGTCCAAGAGCATTGGTAATTCGTAATGGCAAACAAAAAAGAATTGCTGGAAATGAAGTGGCAAGAGGAGATATTGTGATTATTCATGAAGGAGATAGAGTACCGGCCGACGCTGTTATTTTATCATCAGAGAATCTTTTTGTTGACGAATCTCTTTTAACAGGCGAATCTATGCCGGTAAGAAAAATTGAGTGGGATGGAAAGTTGCAAAATCAAAGGCCCGGTGGCGATGATTTGCCTTTTGTATATTCTGGTTCATTGGTAACAAGTGGTCGTGGTATTGTTCGAGTTAATTATATTGGAGTTAAGACCGAGATTGGCAAAATAGGTAAAAGCTTGGAAAGTATTAAAGACGAAGACACTTTACTAAAAAAAGAAACGGCAAAAATAGTTAGAACAGTAGCTATTATTGGGTTAATTCTTTGTGTTGTAGTGGTGTTAGCTTACACATTTATTAAAGGTGACATTGTTGGTGGATTTTTAGCAGGACTCACTTTGAGCATGGCAATGCTTCCAGAAGAATTTCCTGTAGTTTTGATAATATTTTTAACGCTAGGTGCTTGGAGAATTTCCAAGAATAAAGTGCTGACAAGACGTTCTGCAGCAATTGAAACTTTAGGAGCTGCGACTGTTTTGTGTACAGATAAAACTGGTACTTTGACTATGAATAAAATGGAATTAAGTAGCTTGTATGTTAACGGTTCATTCCATGAATTCAAGGATAATAGTGCCGATGATTTACCTGATCAATTTAAAACATTACTTAAGTATGGAGTTTTGGCTAGCCAAAAAGATCCTTTTGATCCAATTGAAAAAGAACTGAATAAAATGGGAGGTTTACATCTTAAAAATTTTATCAAAGAGAATCTTGATTTAATAAAGGAATATCCTCTTTCTGAAGAACTTTTAGCTTTATCTCATGCGTGGCGGTCAAACAGCACAGAATTAGTCATTGCTTCAAAAGGTGCTCCAGAAGCAATTTTAAATTTGTGTCATTCAAATAAATCCCAGAGGCAAGAAGTTTTAGAACAAGTAAAAGAAATGTCTGATAAAGGTTTGAGAGTTTTGGGTGTAGCTAAGGCAACGTCTAAGCTCAAAATTCTGCCAAGCAATCAACATGATTTTGATTTTGAATTTATTGGCTTACTTGGTTTTATTGATCCAATTAGGGAAACGGCTCCGGAAGCAGTTAAAGAGGCTTATGATGCTGGAATGAGAGTGATAATGATAACTGGTGATTATCCGGGAACCGCTCAATTCATTGCTCAACAAATCGGTATTAAAGACACTGAAAAATATTTGACTGGCGAGGATTTGGAAAAACTTAATGATTCTGAATTGAGAGAAAAAATAAGGACTGTGAATATTTTTGCTAGAGTTGTTCCCGAGCAAAAGCTTTTGATTGTTAATGCACTAAAAGCAAATAATGAAATCGTAGCTATGACCGGTGACGGTGTTAATGATGCACCAGCTCTGAAAGCTGCTCACATCGGTGTTGCTATGGGACAAAGAGGAACTGATGTTGCTAGAGAGGCATCTTCCTTGGTTCTTTTGAATGATGACTTTTCTTCTATAGTTGTCGCAGTTCGTTTGGGTAGGCGAATTTATGATAATTTAAAAAGGTCGATGGGTTACATCTTATCTGTTCATGTGCCGATTGCTGGGATGTCTATTTTGCCATTATTTTTTGGTATGCCGGCAATGTTGCTTCCAGCCCATATTGCTTTTTTGGAATTGATTATTGATCCTGCTTGTTCGACTGTTTTTGAATCGGAAAAAGAAGATAAAGATATAATGAAAAGACCGCCTAGAAGTTTGAATCAACCCATGTTTAATTTTCAAACAGTATTGATAAGTCTTTTGCAAGGATTGGGTGTTTTAATAGCAACCTTTGCTTTATTTATGTTAGTTAGTAAGTCTGGAAGAAGCGAAACTGAAGCTCGTTCTTTTGTATTTGTAGCGCTTGTGCTGGCAAATTTAATGTTGATAGCCATCAATTTATCTTGGTCTCAAAATATCTATAGAATATTATTGTCCGCAAATAATATTTTGTTTTTTGTTTTTGTTGGGGCAATATTATGTTTGTTTATAGTTTTATATGTACCTTTTTTTGCTGATTTATTTCATCTCGCTCCATTAAACGCAAAAGATTTTTTATTAATTGTTACGGTGGTTCTTATCAGTTTAGGTTGGTTTGAAATATTAAAATTAATAAAAAATAGATAAAGCATAATCACATCGCAATTAATCTATATATATGCTTCCAATTCAGCCACCATTTATTTCCTCATACTTCACGAATATTTTTGGTAAAGAAAATATAAATCATCATTGCCATGAAACATTCTTCTTATCTTGGGAAGATGCGCTGTGGCAGTTACTTAAAAATTATAATGTTCCTAAGGGCTCTAAAGTTCTCGTACCGAATT
>VFLK01000036.1 GCA_009885085.1 Minisyncoccota bacterium | reverse complement strand
GGGGTATATCAATCGCATGATTGATAGCTTCTTCAATCTTATCTTGCATTGTAGTTTGCGAGTAAACTACTATATATCACTAACGCACTAACGCATCTCACCAACGCACTAACGCATCTCACCAACGCACTAACGCATCTCATTTTTTTGGAAACTTTTTTTTAAAAAAAGCTTATTTTGAGCTCAACAATTTAATCAGTTCTTCCTTGTTTAATTGCTGAAAACTTTTAAATTTTCGTTGTTTTGCAATATCCATGAGGGCAATTCTTTTCATGCAACTATAATCAATAACAGGAGTAGGAGTATGGGTTTTTGAAGAAACTACGATATTAGAGGGCTTTGCGTGAACGATGATATTGTTTTCTTTTAGAAAACTTCGATGAATCTCAAATTCAATATTTACATGTCCGCTGGGGTTACACTCGGGCAATTGATAAGAAAATTTGACGTGAATGTCTTCCATTGTTCTTCTTTGAAACTGTGCGTCAGTACCAAGAACTATATGTAAATAATTAATTAACAGGCTATGTCTTTTTATCGGTACCTTATTAATTAATATATAAATATATAATCGTTTATCGTTTGCAAATATGTTAAGTGATTCGTTGCATGATGCATGTGAAACTATTTGGGAAGCCGTCCAAAATTATGATTACTCTGAAGATTTTAAGGACGAATTAGTTGATTCACTCGTAAAATTAAACTACATTATTTATAGATTGGACAGATTGAGCGCTGATTGCACATGGAGTGAAGAAGACATGAAAAAACATATTCTTAAAAAATGGGCGAAGAGAAATTGTTCAGTTTAGCTGTGCTAAACAACTCACGCTAACGACGACGTTACGGCACTACGCGCTACGGCACTACGCGCCTTTTATTTTTTTAAAAGCTTAGTTGAAGAAAATAGTTTTTTTTGGGGAATATAATGCACATAACATATAGCGAACGACGACGCTTTTTGCAAAAAAGCTAGGTAGTGAGACATTTTCGAACGAAGAGAGAAAATAAAGCTAGGTAGTGAGACATTTTCGAACGAAGAGAGAAAATAATGCCAAGAATTATTAACGCTCGTCAAACTGTCAATCACAAAAAGGGTAGAGGTATAGATGGGAATCGACTTTCCATGTGTCACACCGATTGCGTCGATGAAAAAAACGAGATGCCAAGTGCCGATAAAGAACAGATGAGTGAAATCATCAGTAAATTAAGTAAAATCAAAATAATCAATCCAAAAAATGGAGCACGCGCGAAGAGTGAGATAAAAAACAAATACATCACAATTTAATTATTTTTATTTCACTTAATTAAGCGGATATATATATATAGTTACGGCACTAACGCGCCTCATTTGCATCTTTTATAGTTTGAAGAAAAACTAGCAAACACATTTGCGATATGTCGATGCTAGATGAATACTTGTATAATGCAAGTTCAGCACCTCAAGTGACCTCTCAGGACATGACTGATAAGGAAATTTTATTCGTCCAAGATTCTAACGGCGGCAGTTATTCGGGCCAATTTGTCATAGAAACCAGTTCTTTGGCCAATTCAGGTAAGTTTTTAGCGTATTCTGAGAGTTACCTGGAGATACCATTCGTTGTGTCTCTTCAGGCTTCCGTTACGTTAACAGGAGCTGATAGTTTGATCAATGGATTTATGGTCGGCCTTAAGAATGGCCATCACCAATTGATTGATTCAATTCAAATCGATATGGGCAATACAAATGTTGTCCAACTTCAGCCTTACACTAATTATCACGTGTCTTATAAGCTAAATACAGAACTATCACCTTCTGATGTCAGTAAATACGGTGATGTTATTGGATTTGCTCTGGATGATGCCGGTTCAGCTACATGGGCTGCTGGAGCAAATGCTTCAGGCGATGGAACCTCAAATAATAGACTATCATTGGCTAATTTGACAGCTGCAAATACTATCGCGGCTACAAATTGGAGAACTTCACTTGATAGTGGAACCATAAATCAGGGATTATATGAAAGACAAAAAAATAAGGCTCTTGATCTACAGCCGGCCGTGGGCACTGTTACAGCTGGCACTGGTTGGGGTGCCAATCCTGGAATTAATACAACTGCTTTGGCAAATCAAGTTGCTAAAAGTTATCTCACTTCTTCGGCTGTTGCTGGAATTGGTAATGTATGGCAATGGGTTATTGTGGCTACCGTGAGAATGCGCGATCTGTGCGACTTTATGGCGCAAATCCCACTATTACGCGGTGTTTTCCTGAGAGCTACTGTAAATTATAATTCAGTGCTCGGAACTGTTACGACTGTCGCTGCCGGACCAACTATGATTCAAACTTCACTTACTCAACTTTCCGGTAGAACTAATCCGCTCATGGTAGCTTCATCTGCTTTTGGAAATCCATCAAATTTGGGAGTAGTCGGCGGAGGCGGAGGCGTATGGTCGATTGCCTGTGGAATTGGTAAAACAACTTCACCTGTTTCAACCGTTACGCCGCCTATTTCGGCTGTTCGTTGGTATGTGCCTGCATATATGATGAATCCTCTCAAAGAAGAGCAATATATGACTATGAATAAATATAAGACCATTACTTATAAGGATATTTATAATTATAATGTTGTTTCTGTTGCATCTGGTGGCTCATTTAATGCCATTATTACTAATGGAATCATTAACCCTAAAAAAGTTATAGTTATCCCTGTTTTTAATAATGCTGCCGGTAATGCGGCCACAGCTTCCTTGAATCCTGCTCAATCATTTTGGGACACCGTGCCCGCTTCGACGAGCCCATTGGCTGCATTGACTAATTTTAATGTGCAAATTTCAGGCCAAAATATGTTCCAACAAAGTGAACTTTATGACTTCCAACAATTTTTGGACGAACATGCCAGAACTGGCATTAATGGCGGTGCTTTTGACTCAGGAATTCAATCAGGCCTCATCGGATTCAAGGAATGGACACACAATTACAGATACTATGTTTGTGATGTTTCCAGACGTTTGCCTGCTGAAAACAATGTACCAAAGAGTGTTGTTATTTCTGGAACAAATGGATGCACTAAAACCCTTGATTTGTTCTGCTTCGTTGAGTTTGAAAGAAAGATTGTTATTGATTTAGAAACCGGACAAATTGCAAAGTCAGGATTGTAGTGAGTCATTTTCGAACGCAGTGAAGAAAATAGCACTACGTGAAATTAGTTTTTTTTTTAAAAAAATAATGCGTATAGCATATAGTCGTAGTTTTCTTTCGGAAAACGAAGCAAACAAAATGGAAAAAGTTCATATGCGGCTGACGGTACCGCAAGCTAAAAAGCTTATGAGAGGAGGAGTTATTCAACTCAAACCTGACGCCTTAAAAGACAACGCGCACTATCTTATTCTAGAGAAAAGGACAGCAAATAAAGTAAGACGCGCTCAAAGAGCAGGAAAAGGATGTAGAATCTGTTTATCCCGACACGAAATGGAAAATAGTGGAGAGGGAATAAAAGAATTCTTGGAAAAATTAAAAAATGCCGGTAAATGGATAAAAGAAAAAGTTATTGATACGCCATTTTACCAAGAAAGCATAAAGCCGCTTGTAAGACAAGGTGTTGATACTGGAATGCAACTACTTGCGCCAAAATTAGGTAAAGCTGGTCCGGCAGCCAATATGGCTGTAAATAAACTTGGCGAATATTCTGGTGCCTATGGATTGCGTGAAGATTTTCAGCGATTCGGTAAAAAAGCAAAGGACTTTTATCAACAGCACGCAAAAAAATATGTAGCACCCCATTTACGTGGAGCTATACAATCAGCAGAAAAAGCTCTTGTTAACAGAGCCAAAAAAATGGCACCTCAATATGCCACAGACATCGACAAATTGCATGAAGAATATGGTGAAAGAGCAATTACCGAATTGGGCAATCGCACAGGGGCCTTTGGTTTGAGAAAAGGTAGAGGACTACAAAATGATTATAGTAATTTTCTGAATCCATCTCATCCAGCTATGCATCCAGCTGCGGCAAGTTTGCCTGCCATTGGAGGATGGGTTTATATGTATCCAGTCAATGATGGGCCTTTTCCGGTTAGTAGAAGACCAATGAATAAACAGGGCGGTTCTTTTAAAGTAGCTGGTGCTGGTCGAGGCAGACGTGGGTTTGGACCAGGATCTGGAAGTTTTCGCCCAGCATAAGTTTTTTGGGAATATATATAGCAGTCCTTTTCCAAAAGGACAAAAAAGCTCTTTTCCAAAAGAGCGAAAAAGGAAGTGCCGACAAGATTGTCGAATGAGTTTAACCACTGATGGTGAGTTATTTAAAAAGGCAGAAAAGTATAGTATTCAACTAAATGCCATAGTTTATAAAGACCAATTATATGATATGCAACTAATGAAGGGAGGCTATATTATTAATATGGCTGATAGTGATTCAATGGGAACTCATTGGGTTTCTTTTTGGATCGATGATGCGAAAAAGAATGATGCTGTAGTTTATTTCGATAGTTTTGGAGTTAATCCACCTATGGAAGTGAGAAATGCACTAAAAAAAATAGCACTAAAGATACTTGTTAGCGACAAACAAATTCAGAATATAAACTCTGGATGGTGTGGTATCTACAATCTATTTTTCTTGTGGTTTATGCAGAATCATTCAAAAGGCCATACCGGGAGGGCCACGCGCGAGATGCGTAGTGTCGATGTATCATTAGAAAAAAGATTAGATATGTTTCTAAACCTATTTAGCGATGATGTGGAGCAAAATCTAACGATATTAAAAAAGCTGTTTTTAAAAACTACTTAAGCTAACTTAGTTTTGCTTCGCAAAACTTGGAAGAGTGTTAATGGTTCGTTTTAAATGACTACATATATATAACACCAAAAAAGCTCTTTTCCAAAAGAGCGAAAAAAGAAGTGCGTTAGTGTCGTTTGCTTGCAAACTGAAGTGCGGTAGTGCGATGGTAAAAGAATATATTTGTGAATGTCATGGCAAGAAATGGCAAAGTGTGACTCATTTAAGAATTCATCTCAATTCAAAAAGATTAAATGGTGAGCCAAGATCCGATAAAAGAGATCATATATGCGATCAATGTAATAAAAAATTAAAAGGTGGATGGTATTTGAACAGACATAAGCGTCAGGTTCATCCATTAAATACTTTATTTAATGAGTAAATCAAAAAGGCGTAGTTCCGACAGTAAATATTTTTTTTCGCATCGTTTTAATATGCTATATATATATAGCCCCCTTGATTGATTGTGAATTTCAAAAAAAATTTACGCCGATCAATATAGCTACGGCACTAAGCAAAAAAAATAGACTTCATAGATTGTTCTGTTCTAACGATGGACCAGACCGTAGCAAACGCACCAAGAAATCAATTTTCCAGAAAGTCGTATTTCTGGAGCAGAGTCAAAGCTCTGAGACAAGAAGTAAAGTTACCAGCACCGATCGACTATAAATATATGAGCGCAGCTGATGTAGAGGCAGAATACATCAGGTTAAAAAGAATTGTCGATCAGCGAGTAATCGCGAAGCAAGCCCAACAGCTTCAAAAAGTTAAAGCTGTAAGAAAGAGTAAGGTTGCTGATGTATATATTACATCCATAAATAAAGCGCCACTAAAAATTAAAAATATTTCTGACTTCTTTACGAATCCAATTAATAATGCAGTGTTGGATGTTACACATATCCCAATAAGAACAGTAATCCCATATATTCATCTAAGACAGGGATTTAGTCTAATACTTCAAGCAGGAAATAATTCCTATGCTGTTAACAATGATAATATTCATAAAATTGTTGAAAATTTAAAGGGAAATATTGTTGATGTGAGACAGATGAATGGAAGTGATGCTGAGATCATAAGCGCAGTTGGCAATCCAGACATCCAAGTTAGTTTCGTTTGGAGATCAACCGGACGAAGAAGACCAAATGGTGGATATTTTAAGTATTATAACAAATTAGATAAGATTGATCTATCCAGATATGGAATTTATAGAAATGAGAATGAGACCGATAAATATGAGCTCAATTGTCTTGAAATTGCGCTAATTAATGGTGGCATTTCAAAAGATAAAGTTAATAAGATTAAAACTATGATTAAAACTAGATACGTGCCTCAAAAAGATCTTAAAACTATTGCGGAACATCTCAAGATAAATATTGTTTTAAGTAAGGTATATAATGACCAAAGAAAAAACTATTCATATGGAAATAAGCAACATGATAAAATAAATATAGGCCTCTATGATGAGCATTATTTCTTAATCGAAAAGACCAACTATACTTCTTTTAGCATTAAAAATTATTTTGAAGTGCATGATAAAGAAAATTTCAATAAGATATATAAAAAACGAAGAAATATGTATCTTAGAAATGATAAAAAAGCAATTGATTCATTTGACATTGTTAAAATGTTACTAGGTAACAAAGAGACTCATTTGACTGAAATAAACATGACAAATTGCGGTAAATATTCAAATTATTCAAAAAGATCATTCGATTATGAGACCCTTCCCGAGATTGGCATGTTTGAAGCCGAAGCGTGCTTACCAAAAGAACTTATGAAGCCAAAGATATTTATTGATTCAGATGCTATGAAACATAGAAACAAAGAAGAAAAAGAAGTGGCATATGAAGATGGTTATGATCATAAAATTCGCAGAGCAAACATAAAAGACATAATTTATCTTCCGTATGAATATTTATATTTTGATACTGAAACTACGACTGATGAAGATCAGCATAAACCGTATATGATTTGTTCAGAGACAAGATACGAACAAAAGCAATGTCATATCGGTAATAATTGCATACTACAATGGCTTCAATCGTTAGATAAAAACTATGTCTGTGTTGCCCATAATCTTAGATACGATTTGCAATTTATCGTAAAATATTTAGATAATATGAGTGATATGATAAAAACTGGTAATAAGATCAAATCAATTAGCGGAGAATTTCGCAACAAAAACACTGGAAAGGTAATTAAATTGCATTTTAAGGATTCATACGGCATTATAACAATGCCTCTCAAAAAATTTGGAAGTTGTTTCAATCTTGATGTTAAGAAAGAAATAATGCCATATGAAATATACAATAAAGATACAATCAATAAACCATTGATTGACTTCCAAGAAGCTGAACAGTATCTGAGTAAAACTGATTACATTGAATTTATCAAAAATATCAATGAATGGAAACTTGTTAAAGGCAATAAGTTTGATCATATTGAATATGCAAAAATTTACTGTGAGATGGATGTCATCGTGTTAAGAAAGGGTTATGAAACCTTTAGATCATGGATGCAAGAAGTGTGCAGTCTTGATATTGATTATGCGGTATCCATTCCACAGTTAGCAAATGCATATGGATTGAATAGGAATGTATTTGAAGGATGTTATAAAATATCTAGTGTGGCACGTGATTTTATTCAAAAATGTGTTGTTGGAGGAAGGTGTATGACTCGTAATAATGAGAAATTTAAAATCAATCATGATGTAGATGATTTTGATGGAGTAAGTCTCTATCCAAGCGCAATGAATCGCATTGATGGTTTTCTTAAAGGAAAGCCTAAAGTATGGAATTCAACCATTAATCTAAATAAAGTTGATGGATATTTTGTTGAGATTGAAGTTGAAGATCTTAAAATAGAGAGAGATTTTCCCTTATTATCAAGAAAGAATGATGAAGGCATAAGGAATTTTAGCAACGATATTCGCGGTTCAAATATATTTGTCGATAAAATTGGTCTAGAAGACCTGATTAGATTCCAAGGAATTAAATATAAGATCCTTAGAGGATATTACTTTGATGAAGGAAGAAATGATACGATTAAAAGCTTTATGAAGGAACTATTCGAAGAAAGATTGATCAAGAAAAAAGCAAAGAATCCAGTTCAAGAAGTTTATAAGCTTATCATGAATTCTTTCTATGGTAAACTAATTATGAAGCCAATTGATTCTAATCATAACTTCATTTATGGCAAAGAAGCAATGGATAAGCATCTTTCTTATAGATTCAATAGCATAATTGAATATACTAAAATTACAGATGGATTGTTCATCGTAAAGGAATCCAAAAGTATTATGGATCATTTCAGTATGCCTCATTGTGGATCTGAAGTACTTAGTATGTCAAAAAGAATAATGAATGAAGTGATGTGTCTGGCTGAGGATATGAATATTGAAATCTATTATCAAGATACAGATTCAATGCATATTGATGCGCGACTTGATAATAAAGGAAAGTCGGGAGTTGAAAAATTATCAGCTGAATACTTCAAGCTGTATGGTAAAGAATTGGTTGGTAAAAATCTTGGACAGTTTCATAGTGATTTTGATTATAAAAGTGATGAACAACCAATTTCAGTTGAGAGCATCTATTTGTGAAAGAAAGCATACTGTGATAAAGTTAAAATCGTCAATTCGGGAGTGACTGATTTTACTTATCATGCACGTATGAAGGGCATCCCAAACGAATGTATAACTGATATTTCAAAAGATAAATATAATAGCGATACACTTTCAATGTATGAAGACCTTCAAAATGGAAAAAGTATTGTATTTGACCTAATCAAATTTTGCAAATTTAAAACAGAAAATAATTTCACAACAACAAATCATGCTGAATTTAAGCGCACTATACAATTTTAGTTTTGCTTCACAAATGGAACAGAAAAAAATGTAAAAGGCCCCAGCACGGGGGCCACGCGTGAGATGCGTAGTGACGAAACAAAAATAGAAAAATAAATCAATTTTTTTTTCTAAATGTTTTAGGTGCCAAAAAATCAGGAAAAAAAGGAGTGAATTTTAAGGAGCGGGAAGGGGTTTTAAGAGGTTTTTTTTTGGTGCCCTAAATCAGGAAAAAGTGACGAAACAAAAATAGAAAAATAAATCAATTTAGGTGCCCAAAAATCAGGAAAAAAAGGAG
>VFLK01000015.1 GCA_009885085.1 Minisyncoccota bacterium | reverse complement strand
TCTTTGGCTATCAGGTGGTCTAATGATAAAAAAATAAAATAATATTTAAAAGCGAACATTCAGGACTTGTTCCTGCGAGAGCTTTTTTAACAAAAACACTTCTGATAATAAAAATAAAATAATATTTAAAAGCGAACATTCAGGACTTGTTCCTGCGAGAGCTTTTTTAACAAAAACTCTTCTGATAAAAAAAGCATATGTTTATGTAAACAAGTCTGATGTAGTGAAGATTTATAATTATTTAAAATCTAACGAAATTAAACTTGTGTCATAAACATATGCTTTTTTATTTCTGCCTATGTGATTCCATACCATAGAACTTGACTCTATCTCCTCTAAAATATAAATCTATATCACCCATGCCACCATTACGATGCTTTGAAATTCTTAGATTAACAGCTTCTCTAATATCTTCATCTTTTCTATACAAAAACATAACCACGTCGGCGTCCTGTTCAATAGAGCCAGACTCTCTCAAATCCGAAAGTTGAGGGGTTTTCTCAGTTCTACTCTCAATTGCACGTGACAGCTGAGAAAGAGCTAAAACTGGGATCTTTAATTCTCTAGCAATGTTCTTAAGTCCTTGAGAAATTTCAGCGACTTCAGAAACACGATTATCTCTAGTTCTTCCATGAGCCAATTGCAAATAATCAACAATGAGCATATCAATATCGAACTCAGTTTTTAATCTTCTAGCTCTAGTTCTCATCTCAAAAATTGTTAAAGCGGGAGTGTCATCTATATATAGACTTGCATCGGCCAAAACACCCATCGCATCGGATAATTTCAAGAAATCTTGTTGATCCAACCTACCAGTCTTTAATTTCCAAGCGTCTATATCTGCCTGTCCAACCAATAAACGATCAACCAACTCTTCTCTACTCATTTCAAGCGAGAAGAAACCCACTTTCTTATTTGAAACCACACACATATGCTGTGCCATATTCAAAGCAAATGCGGTTTTTCCAGTTCCAGGTCTTGCAGCTAAAATTATTAAATTTGATTTCTGAAAACCAGCTAAAACTCGATCTAGATCTGCATAACCAGTTGGAACTCCTCTCAGTTCTCCACCATGCTTTTGCAACTCGTCCAATCTTTCAAAAGATTCCACAAGAGTATCTTTGATTGGTAAAAATACATTCTTATTTTGTGTTTGAGAAAGTGCAAAAACTCGCTGCTCAGCCAGATCCATAATATCAGTAATTTCTTTGCCATCGTCAAAAGCCAACTGGCTAAGTTCACTAGAAAGACTGATCATTTTTCTTTTGACATAGGCTTCTGACACTAGCTTTGCATAATGTTTGACATTAGCTGCTGTAGAAACCGCATTAGAAAGCTCGGCAATTGCTGCAGTGCCACCCACAGCTTTGAGCTTTTTCATTTTCTTAACTTCATTATTGAGAGTAACGACATCGATTGGCTGTCTTTTTTCATACAATGATTGCATTGCAGCATAAACGTATTGATTAGCAATTTCGTAAAAACTTTCTGGAGTTAAAATGTCAGCCACGGCCACAATCGCATCGGAATCAATGAGAATTGCACCTAATACAGATTTTTCTGCATCTAAATTTTGAGGTGGTAATCTACCAATCGGATTATCTGCCATAAATTTTCCTATTTAAGACTTCAGGCTAATGCGAATTATACTTCATTTAAGCGATTGAGCTTAAAACGATTAGCTCGGTTTCTTCTGGAATGCTAAGTGTGCTATCTATTTCCAATTTTGGAACTGGTTCTGGTGATAATCCATACACTTTTAGGAAATCTTCGAGTGACTTCATATCTCCAAAAACATCAGCATTATGTTGGGCAGTTTTATAATGCATTGGAATTACAATACCAGGTTCAATTGATCTTATGGTTTTAACTGCTAATTCAGGATCAATTGTATAAACTCCGCCAACTGGACATAATAGAACATCAACCGAGCCGATATCTTCTATTTGTTCTGGACTAAGTTCGTGACCTAAATCACCCAAATGACAAATTCTTAAGCCATCAACTAATGCTGTATAAACTATATTTTCTCCTCTTTCGACTCCCCCATTAGCATCATGAAAAGTTCTAACGCCAAAAATTGAAATGCCACCGACTTCGTACTCTCCTGATTTATTGATAATAAAAGGATTATCTCTTCTTGTTGTACCAGATATTTTTTTGAAAGCATTATGATCTTTATGATCATGAGAAACAGTTACTATATCTCCACTTAGTCTTGGCAATGGCATACCAATATAATCTTCGTAAGGATCTGTGATAACAGTGCCCTTTTTACCTTTAATTCTAAAGGTTGAGTGACCATGATATGTTAGAATCATATAAAATCTTTCGTTTAATCTGCCTTATGATATCATTGCTTTTGATTACAATAAAGCAGTTGTATAATAATTTGTATGAAAAAAGAAGTACTTATTGCTATTTTTGTGGGACTCAGTATGGGTCTTATTATTACTTTTGGCGTATATAGAGTCAAAAATTCAATTACCGAAACTCCTGCAGCAGATCTAGAAGAAAATCAACTTGAGGTTGAAGCCACAGCAGCGGCAACCATACTTGCTCTCCACAGTCCTGAAGATGGCACCATTCAAACCGGAACAGAATTGACTGTCACTGGCACTACAATTCCAAATGCATTTGTGGTTTTATTTGTAAATGATACTGACTTTATTTCTAATTCCGATGAATCAGGAAATTTTTCATTTAAAGTTGAGTTAGAAAATGGAACCAATATTCTTAGAGTTCACGTTCTGAATGATGACGGAGGTGAAACTGTTGAAGAAAGATTAGTCGTTGTCTCTGATGCTTTTGAAAAAGAAGCAGCGGCCAACGAAGAAGCAGCTACCAACGAAGAAACAGCGGTCAATCAAGATGGCACTAAGACTGAGGAGCAACTATGAACCTAAAGAAACTTTTAATTTTATCAGTTCTAAGTTTTTCAGTAATCTTTACACAATCATTTTTTGTATTTGCCATAGAAGAAACTAACGAAGCAACAAGTAGTTCTGAATCTCTCAAAGACATCATGAAAAATGCAGACTTAGGAAAAGTTAATGGTGCTATTAATAATCTTTTAAATAAAAAAGTAGCTATGATTGGAAAAGTTACTCGTATTACTGACGAATCAATTACAATCACAAGCCTATCAGGAATAAAAATCCTAAATCTTAGTAGTAATCCTAAAATTTTAAAAGGTTCTGAAGAAATTGCGGTTGGCAAAATTGAAGTTGAGAACTGGGTTACAGTGCTAGGAAAAATAGAAGACGATGAATTCACCCCTCACTTTATTTATGTTTCCGTAGCTACGCTCAGACCAAAAACTCAAGAAGTTGTAATAGGTACGATTACAACAATCTCAATTTCTGAAGTAACTATAAAAACCAGATCTGGGGATGAGGAAAAAACCTTAAAATTATCTAAAACTACTGATTACCAAGATTCAGATGGTGAAAAAGTCAGTGCTCTCAGTTTCTCAAAAGACATCAATGTTCTGGTCACCGGTACAAATGACGAAATAAACACCACTGCCCTAACTTTAAGATCACTCGCTCCATTATCTAATGAATAATACTTTTCAAAATAGAATAATCAAACTTCAAGAAAAAATTGAAAACAAACAATCGATACTCATGTCATCTTCAAGTGACATTACTTACTTTACTGAGTTTAACTTTTTGCTACCAGAAGAAAGAGAAGCATTTTTTTATATTACTAAAAATTCTGCCAATTTAATTCATACAAGTTTTTCTCCAATTGGAAATTATCCGTTTTTGAGTTATTTAAAAGGTAGCTATCCTAGTCAACTCGCTGGTCACATAGAAAAAATTGTTGACAGAGAAAAAATTGAGACAATTTTAATTGATCCTGAAACTCTTTATGTCGCTGAATTAAATGCTATTACTGAAAAATTTAAAGATCTGAAAATTAATAATTGCGATGAATTATTAATCCAAAAATTTAGAAATATTAAAGAGTCAGTAGAAATTGAACAAATTAAAAAAGCTAGCATTGCCACAGCAATTGTCATTGACGAGGTCAAAAATGAACTGTTTGAGGGAATTACTGAGTATGAAACGAAAGTTAAAATCGATAGGTTGTTAGAAAAACATGGAGCAGATGGTTTGGCTTTTCCAACAATAATTGCCTTTGGATCAAATTCAGCTCTGCCCCACCACCAGCCAAGTGCTAAGAAACTAGAAAATAATATGGCAGTTTTGATTGATATGGGAGCAAAAGTCGGTGGCTATTGTTCTGATATGACTCGAACATTTTGGTTTGGCGATAAGCCTTCGGATAAATTTAAAGAAATTGAAATTATTGTGCGCGATGCCTATCAAGCTGCTTTTGAAAAATTAAAAAACAGAACAAATGGAGAGAATCGTCCTGTAAACGAAAATATGCCTGCAGACTTTGTGGCAGCTCTTGAAAATGTTTCATCAACACCAGCGCGCCTTCAAGCCAAAGATATCGATAATGCTGCTCGCGTCGTGATTTCAAATAAAGGATATGCAGAAAAGTTCGTGCACACCACCGGGCATGGACTTGGATTAGCAATTCATGAACAGCCTTCAATTAGCTGGAGTAATGTTACCGAAATTAATCCAAACATGACAATCACAATTGAACCAGGAATATATTTAGAAAATGAATTTGGGTACAGATACGAAAACACTGTATTAGTTACAGAAGATGGTGCAATAGAGCTGACAAGCAGAAGTTAGCTTTTAATTATCATGTTAGAATATTAACATGCAAAAATACCCCACAAAACAAAATAAAGAATTCATTGAAGGATTATCAAAACTTAAAAATCAAGAAGAGATTGCAAAATTCTTGAGAGATGTGTTAACTTTAGCAGAAGTCGATGAGTTTTCAAGTCGTTTTTTAGTTGCAAAATTACTCTGGACTACAAATAGTTCATACATAGAAATTGCAAAAAAAGTTAATACTAGTACTACCACTATTACCAGAGTTTCTCACTGGCTATACAAAGAGCCATATCAAGGTTACGCCTTAGTTCTCGAAAGAATGTATGGCAAATCAAAACGATAAATTTAGTAATTAATTTCATGTCATCGCATTAGCATGTTGACACATGATAAATTTCATTTATAATACCTATTTACAAGTTAATTTATAAAGCGTTTGTACTGGCGTCACGACCCAGGAGCTGAGAGCCAAATACTCTACGGAATTTTTCAGCCGTATAAAAAGAAATAGCCGATGTCATTATTATGGAGTCGGACTGAGAGCCTAGGGAAATAACTCTTTAGGAATTAAGGATGGGACCGCGGGAGATTTTTATTACCTCTCGTTCCTTTTTAATCATGTTTAGCTACGGCTGGATTTGGTTAAAAACGAACGGGAGGTTTTTATTACCCATTCGCAAAAATTGGTGGCTGTAGCTCAGCAGTAGAGCGTCTCCTTGTGGAGGTGAAGGTCGGGGGTTCAACTCCCCTCAGCCACCCAAATTGAAAGGTACTTATGCAAAATATGAACAAAAATAATCTAAAACTAGCCATTCAAAAGAGTGGTCGTCTTACTGATGATACCCTTAACCTTTTACGTAGCGCTGGATTAGAATTTGAAAGCTACAAATCAAAATTATTTTCGAGCTGCAGAAACTTTCCATTAGAGATTGTTTATTTGCGCGATGATGATATTCCTGATTATGTATCCTCAGGTAGTGTTGATCTAGGCATTGTTGGTCAAAATTTAATCTTTGAAGAAAAACCCTCCAATGTCAAAAAACTTTTAAATTTACAATACGGTTTTTGCACTTTAACCTTGGCAGTACCCAAAGAATCAAAAGCTCAAAAGCTTGCTGACTTAAATAATTTAACAGTTGCTACTACTTATCCAAACTCTACTAAAGATTTTTTCAACCAAAATGATTTATCAATAGAAACCATAAAAATCACTGGCTCAGTAGAAATTGCGCCAATGTTGGGTGTGGCCGAAGCTATTGCCGATCTAACCGCAACCGGAAGCACTATGGCTCTAAATGATTTGCGTCCGTTAGCAAATATATATGACTCAGAAGCAGTTTTAATTTCTAATAAACAAAGTTTGTTGTCCAAAAATAAACTTCAGCTCATTAATCGCTTGATGGTTCGTTTTAAAGGAGTTCTATCAGCTAAAAATTACAAATATGTGATGATGAATGCTCCCGAAGAAATTTTACCAAAACTTAAAAAAATCACCAAAGGCTTGAAATCCCCCACTGTCGCTCCGTTAGTAAAAGCTGGATGGATTTCGGTACAAACTGTAATTAAAGAAGATGTTTTTTGGGAAACCATCGAAAAACTTAAAAATGCAGGTGCCAGTAGCATTATCATTTTACCGATTGAAAAAATTATTTTATAAGAAAGGATTTTATGAAAGCTATCAAACTCAAAGACTTACCTGCAAAAGATTACCAAAGAATCATGGCTCGTTCTGCAGGCAATGATCGAAAGATTATGCCAAAAGTTAGAAAATCCATGAATTTAGTTAAGCAAAATGGCGACAGAGCTTTATATGATGATGCTGCTAAACGTTTTGCTGGACAAAATTTTACTTCAATTAAAGTTTCCAAAAAAGAAATTAAACAAGCCTACAAAGAAGTTGATAAAGATTTTATCGATTCTATACGCCAAATGATTAAAAACATAACAGCTGTACAAAGTGCTCAATTACCAAAGAAAAAAGATCGCGTGGTTCAACCAGAAACTGGTGTGACTGTATGGCGAGAGTGGCGAGCTATTGAAGAAGTTGGCCTCTATATTCCTGGAGGTAAAGCCATTTATCCGTCATCAGTGTTAATGACTGCTATCCCAGCTCAAATAGCAGGTTGTCAAAAAATTATAATGTGTTCTCCTGCAAGAAACACTGGTCAAATTCCCGCACCAACATTAGTGGCAGCTGACATGATTGGATTAACAGAAATTTTTAAATTAGGTGGTCCCTTAGCAATAGCAGCTATGACCTATGGCACAGAAACAGTGCCTAAAGTTTCAAAGATTTTTGGAGCTGGTGGTGCCGCAGTAACAGCTGCCAAAATGTTGGCTCTGGAAACTATAAGTATTGATATGCCAGCTGGACCATCTGAAGTTTTTGTAATTGCAGATGAAACTGCTAATCCTGCGTTTATTGCTGCAGATTTGCTAGCTGATGGAGAGCACGGAAATGATTCGGCATGTGTTCTAGTCACTACTTCAGAAAATATAGCTAAAGAAACCATTTTGGAAATTGAAAAACAAGTTCCTCTATTGGCAACCGCGGAACGTTTGACAGATTCTTTGGATAGGTTTGGTTTGATAACGATCGTTGATTCACTCACAGAAGCGATCTCTTTTGCAAATGAATATGCTCCAGAACATATTGAAATTATGACCAAAGACCCAGAGGCAGTGGTAGATAAAATCACTAATGCCGGCTCAGTCTTCCTAGGTAATTGGACTGCTAAATCAGCAGGTGATTATGCCACTGGCGCCAACCACGTCTTACCTACAGGAGGTATGGCCAAAATGTATCCACCTCTTGGCATAGATTGTTACGGCAAATGGATGCAGGTGCAAAAGTGTACCAAAGCAGGCCTAAGAAAAATTAGAAAGACTATCGAAACTTTAGCCGAGATAGAGGAGTTGCCTGCTCACAAAGTGGCCTCCGAGATTAGATTTAGAAATTAAAAAATATGAAAAAAATAAATATGAACATAATGATTAGAAAGGATATTGTCGCAATGTCGGCTTATATTCCTGTGGCTTCGTTGTGGGATTTAGGTAATAAATTTAAACAAAAACCGGAGGAGATAATCAAACTTGATGCAGGTGAAAATCAATTTGGCTACTCTCCTTCGGTAACGGAGGCGCTAAAAACTGGATTATTTAATTTTTATCCTGATCCAGAATATAAAGAATTACGTCAGGCTTTGTCGGACTATGTTAATGTCCCAATAAACAACATAATTGTAGGTTCTGGTTCGGATGAATTATTAGATTTACTGTTTAGACTAATTTTGAACGAAGGTGACAAAGTGATCAACTGCCCGCCTACTTTTGGGATGTATGCAGTAGCAGTACAACTGAATAAAGGGAGGTTGGTCTCAGTTCCTAGAAAAAATGATTTTTCACTTGATATTCCTAAAATTAAAAAAATTATTAATAAAAAAGTCAAAATCATTGTGGTTTGTACGCCAAATAATCCAACTGGCACAGTGACTGATCAAAAAGAGATTGTTGAATTATTGGAAACTGGCAAGTTAGTGATTGTTGATGAGGCATATTTTGAATTCTCTAATAGAACAGCTATTCCTTTAATTAAAAAATATCCAAACTTAATTGTTTTACGTACTCTAAGTAAGTGGGCTGGATTAGCAGGACTTCGTTTAGGTTATGGCCTGATGAATTCTTTTTTTGTAGAACAACTTTTCAAAATTAAACCACCATACAATGTTAATTTGGCTGCGTGTGCAGCTGGAATAGCAACTTTAACGGATAAATCTTGGCGGGGAAAACTCTGAAACTAATTGTCAGAGAACGACAACGATTGATCAAAGAACTTGGTAGCTTGTCAAATTTAACTCTCTACCCTTCTCAAGCAAATTCATTATTTATTAAAGTAAATAATAACTTCAAAGAACTGAAAAAATTTTTAGAACAACGAAAAATAGTTGTTCGTTATTACGATTCCTATCAAGCTATACGTATAACTGTTGGCAATCCTTGGCAAAACAACGTAGTTATTCAAGCTCTTAGAGACTTTGATAAACCTAAGTGCGATGCGATAATTTTCGACATGGACGGAGTGCTCGTAGATGTTTCAAAGTCCTATCGCCAGGCTATTAAATTAACTGTGGAATATGTTCTGCAAAATAAATATGATTTGAAGTTGAAAGTTGCTTCTAGCGAAATCGAGACAATGAAGTTGATCCCTGGCTTTAATAATGATTGGGATTTGTCCTTTGCTTTGATTGAGCTTTTGGCTAAAAGAATAAATCAAACTGATTTTAAGAAAAATATTTCAGCACTGAACGAGCAAATCAAAAAAAGCGCCGATTATTTATCAGCCAAAGATATTTTTCAAAGTTATTATTTGGGTGAAAAATTATTTCTAGAACTTTATCAAAGACCAGCTCCAATTATTTTTAAAAATGGTCTAATTAAAAACGAAACTTTACTTTTAGATTTAGCCATTCTGAAGAAATTATCTAGAAAATATAAAATCGGTGTCGCTACAGGAAGGCCAAAATTTGAAGCTCTTTTTGCTCTAAGGAATCTTAAACTTTCACCTGAATTAATTAAAGAAAGGTACGCTGTAGGCAAAGAAGATGCTAAACGAGAAAAACCTTTCCCAGAACCTTTATTGGAAGCTGCTAAATTGCTTAAGAGCAATAAGCCAATTTACATCGGTGACAGTGTTAATGATCTTGTTGCAGCAAAAGCTGCAAAGATGCCTTGTATTTTTGTTGGCAAGAATTTGAAAGCAGATTTTATAGTAGATAAGACTAATCAAATTAAAAGGATTCTTTTATGATACTCATTATTGATTATGGTTTAGGTAATTTAGCTAGTGTTGCTAATGCCCTAATTAAATTAGAAATTCCATTTAAGATTTCTAGCAAAATTGATGATCTAAGACAAGCAACAGGTTTAATTTTGCCTGGTGTTGGCGCTGCAGCATTTGGCATGAAAAATCTTAAGGAAAGAAAACTTGATACTGAAATTAAAGCTCAAGTCGATCTAGGTAAGCCATTATTGGGAATTTGTTTAGGCATGCAATTGCTTTTTTCTAGTAGCGAGGAAGACAACGTTGCGTGTTTAGACATAGTCAAAGGAAATGTTAAAAAGTTTAAGACAAAATTAAAGGTGCCGCAAATTGGCTGGAACCAAGTTATGGTCACCAATTCTCAACTTTTAAATAAAATTAAAAATGAATCCTATTTTTATTTTGTACACTCATATTACTGTGATCCTGATGATAAAAAAATAGCTGTCGGTATAACTAGCTACGACCAAAATTTTTGCAGTGTGATTGAAAAAAATAACGTTTATGGAGTCCAATTTCACCCAGAAAAAAGTGGTGAAGCTGGCTTGCAATTAATAAGAAACTTTTGGGGATTAATATGATAATTATTCCAGCCATTGATATTAGAGATGGCAAATATGTTCGCTTAAAACAAGGTAATTATGCTTTGGAGACTATCTATGGACAAGATCCAGTGGAAATAGCCAAGCAGTGGCAAACTGCTGGAGCAAGAGCACTACACATTGTCGATCTTGATGGAGCAAAAACTGGTCAATTAGTTAATCTAAGAGTTATTAAAAAAATTATTTCTAATCTTAATATTCCTGTTCAAGTCGGTGGTGGCATTCAAACTGCATCGGATATAAAACAGTTAATTTCAATTGGAGCAAATAAAGTCATTATTGGCACCCTGGCCTTAGATAATGAGAAGCAACTAAAAGAGTTGTTAAACATCTACGCTGAAAGCATTATTGTTTCGTTGGACAGTAAAAATGGTCAATTGGCCAAAAGAGGCTGGTTAAAAAATAGTGGCAAAAATGTTTTAAAAACAGCTCTTAAACTTGAGAGCTTGGGAGTTAAATCATTTATTTTTACTGATATTCTAAAAGACGGCACACTTAGCCAGCCAAATTATGAAGGAATCAAAAGCTTGCTATCAGTACTCAATACCCCATTGATAGTAGCTGGAGGTATTTCTTCAATTACTGACATTGAGAAATTAAAATCCTTAAAAGTGGCGGGAGTGATTATTGGCAAGGCTATTTTGGAAAAAAAGATCAACATTGAGGAGGCAAATAGTGTTAGCTAAAAGAATTATTCCTTGCTTAGATATTGCCAACGGTAGAGTTGTTAAAGGTACTAATTTTATTGATTTAAAAGATGCTGGAGATCCAGTTTCTTTGGCCAAAATTTATAATGATGAGGGCGCTGATGAGTTAGTATTACTTGATATAACTGCCTCTAACGAAAATAGAAAAACCTTTATTGAGGTAGTGAGGAAAGTCGCCAAAAACATTTTTATTCCCTTCACAGTGGGTGGTGGAATTAGCTCCATACAAGACATTCGTAATGTTCTTTTAGCCGGGGCAGATAAAGTTTCTCTTAATCTCGCAGCTGTTAGAAATCCAGGACTAATTACTGACGCTGCAAAGCTTTTTGGTAGTCAATGTATCGTACTAGCAATTGATGTAAAGAAAAATTCAAAAGGTTGGGAAGTTTATACAAATGGAGGTAAGACTGCAACGGGATTAGATGCAAAACTATGGGCAAAAGAGGCAGTCAAACTTGGAGCAGGAGAAATTTTATTAACTAGTATTGATGCTGATGGTACCAAGCAAGGTTATGATTTGCAGCTAACAAATAATATTTCCAAAAATGTCAATGTTCCTGTTATTGCCTCTGGGGGAGCAGGCAATATTGATGACTTTATTGATGTTTTTCAATCTGGAGCTGCCGATGCTGCCCTCGCAGCATCTCTCTTCCATTTTGGTAAGTTAAAAATTTCTGAACTAAAAAAATATATGCAAATAAAAAAAATTGCTGTAAGGATTTAGTATGAAAAAAATTGATTTTAAAAAAGGAAATGGCTTGATTCCAATTATTATTCAAGATAATGAAACCATGAAAGTTTTAATGCTTGGATATATGAACTTAGAAGCATTCGAAAAAACTAAAAAAACTGGTGATGTCTATTTTTTTAGTCGAAGTAGAAAAAAACTTTGGTTGAAAGGTGAAGAATCTGGCAATAAACTTAAAGTAGTTTCAATCTTTAGCGATTGCGATAGCGATACTCTACTTGTTAAAGTAAAATTAATTGGTCAAGCTGTTTGTCACACTGGCCAAAAAACTTGTTTTTTTATTCAAATTGATGAAAGAAAATTATGACATTAGAAGAACTTTATAAAATAATTATTTCTAGACAAAAAGAATTACCCGAAGATTCATATATCGCCTCTCTTTTCAAAGGAGATCAAGACAGAATTATTCAGAAAGTGGGTGAAGAAGCAACTGAAGTAGTGATTGCTGCTAAAAATCCTAACAAAAAAAGGCTTATTTCTGAAACGGCTGATTTGTTATTTCACACTTTAATAATGTTAGCTTCTAGAGATGTAACTTTGGATGAAGTCATGTCAGAGCTTGAAGAAAGAAAAAGATAAATGGATGTTACAATTAAATTTATAAAAAGGAAATAATGAAAAACAACAATATACAAACACTAAAAGGATTTAGAGACATTCTGCCAATTGATGCAAAAAAACGCCAATGGGTTCGTGACTCAATGATTAAAACTGCAGAAAAATGGGGATATGAGCCAATTGAAACCCCTACTCTCGAACCATACGAGTTATTTAAAGGAGAAATTGGCGAAGACGAAAAACTCTTTTACAAATTTACTGATAATGGTGATCGTGAAGTCATGATGCGCTATGACCAAACCGTGCCTACTTGTCGTTACGTGGCAGCAAACATCGCCAATCTAACAATACCGTTCAGAAGATACCAGATTCAATCTGTCTTTCGAGCCGAGAAACCTCAAAAAGGAAGATATCGAGAATTTACCCAATTTGACCTCGATATTTTTGGAGTTAAAGGTGCTGAAGCAGATGCAGAAGTAATCGCAGAAAATCTAGAAACATACCTTAATCTTGGTTTTAAAAAGCCAGTGATTATTTTTAACAGCCGAGAACTAATGAAAGGCATTCCTTACGAGGCTATAGTCGCAATTGATAAACTTAAAAAAATTGGTCGCGATGGTGTAATTGGGGATATGATTAAAAAAGGTATCGATCAGGCCCAGGCCGAAACATATTTTCAGCAAGTAATGGACATCAAACCAGACGAGACAATCAAGACTATCATTACTTACCTAGAAAATTCTGGTTTTAGTAAAGAATTTTATCGTTTCGAACCTACCCTCGCTCGATCTTTCAGTTACTCAGAAGGTCCAATTTGGGAGATAGTAATTGAAGATTATGCAGTTGGTTCAGTCGGTGGTGGCGAACGCTACGACTCAATGATGAAACGACTAACAAATCTTGATTTGCCAGCCACCGGAGTTGCTTTTGGCTTTGATCGAACAGTCGAAGCCGCCGATCAGTTAGAATTGATTCCTCTTTTCAATTCATCTCAAGTTTTGGTAACGACTTTTGATAAGGCATATCAAAACCAGACTTTAGAGGTTGCCAAAAAACTTCGTCAAGCTAATATAAAAACTGAACTCTACCCTGACGTTACCGATAAAATTGGTAAACAATTTAAATATGCTGACAAAAAATTGATTCCATATGCAATCGTAATTGGTGAAGAAGAAGTTGCGCAAAACAAAGTTTCACTTAAAAATCTGCAAACTCGAGATCAAGAAATGTTAAGTGTTGAAGAGGTAATCAGCAAACTAAAATAATCTAGTTTAGGTGCCACATCTTTTTGGCTACCTAATTAAAATAAATCCTTCAAAATTTTTCTATACATTTTAGCAACCTCTTCATCAGAATTATCACCAACATAATAGCTAAATCCAGGCTGAGTATTAATTTCGATTAATTGCAATTTCCCATTCTTATCTCTAGCGATATCTAAACCACCATATTTTAACTTTAATTTAGAAAAAATTGGAGCAATAAATTGTTGTATTTCATCTTTTAAATCTTGATCATTTACTAAAACTGCCTTGGAATTTTCCCAATGTAACGGGCTTAAATTTCCAATGAACCTTGGATTACTCACACCTGCCCCACTCCTATTATCTTTCAAATAAAAGAACATAATTTTTTGGTCATAAACCAGGACTCTATATTCTTTCGCAATGTTAATGTAATCTTGAGAAATTAAAATATGATCATAATCTTTTGATTTTTTATTAAAAATATTATCAACTGCAGACGCAACTTGTGCATGATCATCACACTTAAAAATATTTAGACCTCTGGAGAGACTGTTTGCTTTGACCAAAACTGGAAATTCATGATTAACCAAAATTTTGAAAACAATTACTTTGTTGGAATCGAGATTTCCATACCCTTCATAAATATCATCCGCATGTGGATCGACAAAACTAAAAGTCTTAGGTAGGTCCATTACATCTTTTAACAGAAGATAGGTATAAAATTTGTCATTACAAATTTTCCTGACAACTTCATCATTCAAACCAGAATTATTAGCAATAAAAATATGGGATTTCGATCGATTTAGTCCCACCTCCATGACACACTCATAGTCATCCAAAAACTTAACATCCAAGCCGAGCTCATCGCATACTTTTTTAATGATGGAAATTGTTTTAGTCATAACTATTCAACTTGAATTTGTGATAACCTTATTATATGCCAAAAGTGAGCGAAAAGAGTCGAACTCGTTTCAGGTCATATCTTTATCTTGGATTGAATACCATCGTTTGGGGAGCAGCTTTTATAGCTGTTAAACCAGCGCTTTCTGTAACCACGCCTTTTAGATATTTACTATATAGATTCTTTTTTGCTGCCTTATTGTCACTACCAATTCTCATTCATTATTGGTCAAAAATTAAAAATAAGAAAAAGATAATTACCAAAATCACTCTACTAGAATTAATTGGAACAACGCTTTCTTTGGGTTTACTTTACATTGGTTTAGATAATACTTCTGCTATCGAAGCTGGTTTTATCACAACCACAACGCCAATTTTTATAGTCCTTGCAGGAATTCTATATCTTAAAGAAAAAGAGGAAAAACACGAGTGGTTTGGATTAATTTTGTCATTTATTGGCACAGCATTACTTACCACCTTACCTGTAATTTTATATGCAAATTCATTTAATGGTCTTTCTTTATACGGAAACCTACTGATAATAGCTCAAAATATTACTATCGCCATCTACTATGTTTTAGCAAAGAAGCACTATAAAAAACTTCCGAAGTTGTTTGTAGCTTCAATTAGTTTCTATATTGGCATCACGACTTTTTTCTTCTTGAGTTTGCTTGAACTTAACTTTTCGCTGACTAACTTTTTTTCTGCAGTAGCAAGTGATTTCTCTAATTCCTCAGTTTGGTTTGCTACTCTTTATATGGCAATTTTTGGTTCGATAATTGGACTGACTTCTTACATCAAAGGCCAAGACGGAATTGAAGCTTCTGAAGCTGGATTGTTTACATATCTTCAGCCTCTAATTTATGTGCCACTTGCAATAATTTTCCTAAATGAACAAGTCCATCCTTTGCAGATTTTGTCGTTATTCATTATCTTCGCTGGCGTCTACCTAGCAGAAGCAAGAATCAAAAAAAATAAACATTAAAATCTGGTGTCTTTTACAACACATTGCCTATTTCACCGTCACGCTTTTAGCTAAATTTCTTGGTTTATCAACGTCATAACCTTTTTCTACCGCCATAAAGCAAGTAATTAATTGTGCTGGAATAACACTAGAAAGGAAAACATAGTCATTGGTGTCTGGCAACTGAATCCAATTATCGTAAAGTTCGTTATTTTCTTTGGCAATTACGATTGTTTTCCCTCCCCTAGCCTTTACTTCTGAAATTGCGCTCAGCATGTTTGCTTTATTTTTATCCTCCGCAACTAAACACAATACCGGCGTATCTTTAGAAATTAGCGCAATTACTCCATGTTTGAGTTCACCGCTAGAAAATCCTTCTGCATGAATGTATGAAATTTCCTTTAATTTAAGTGCGCTTTCTAAGCTAGCATAGTAAAGATTGCCCCTACCTAATACAAATAGATGTTCACATTTAGTTAATTTTTTAGCAATATTTTTAATATTATTTTGAATTGATTTGTTGGCGAACCATTCCTTTAATTTATACTCAAATTCATTAATTTTTATCTCTAAGTCATTAAATTTTGATCCGCATATAATATCAGAAATTGTGATTCCCCAAAGCACATGACCCAAAAATGCCTTCGTACTGGCAACAGCCAATTCTGGTCCAACTTGCAACATAAATGAAAGATCTGATAATTGAGTCAAGGTACTTCCCGGCATGTTAACAACACTAATTATTTTGACTCCTTTTGCTTTCATCAGCTCAACAATCTCATTAGTATCAGCAGTTTCTCCACTCTGACTAAAAACGATGCACACTGAGTTTTTACTATCATTATTTAATAACTCTAAATATGAATCGGCTTCGTATGCTTCAACAGCTAAAGTCAAAATGCCTGTCTTTCTCAAAAGATATGCAGTGTGTCCGGTTGCGTAACTTGCAGATCCACAGCCAAGAGTGAAGACTTGCTTGGCCTTTTTTATCATTTCTGCAGCCATTAAAAACTTTGGTTTTGAATCTCGAATAACATTCGGCAACATACTAGATTGCTCATGAATTTCCTTGAGCATATAGCTTTCGTAAGAGTCCTTGCCGATATCCATAGTAATATTTGCCAAATCAAGTTTGTGCTCCAAAGGAATAAAATCAGTTTTAATTTTTTGCTCAGTTTTAATATCCAAAACACTAAAACTTGAATCTTCTGAATTAAATACTGCCATTTCTCCAGATTTAATCACCATATACTTTTCTGCATCTGGACTCATTGAAAGCACATCCGAAGAAAAGTAGAACTCTCCTTGAGAATTTTTGCCGGCTACCAACGGTGATCCATCTCTGATTGTCATCAGTTGACCTTCCGAAGTGATCACAAGAACTGTGTTTCTCCCAGCTAATTTTTTAAAAACTTTAATAAATACACTAGTCGAAAGGGTTTTTTCGAAATTTAATTCCATTTCTTTTTCAAGAAGACCAACTATAACTTCCGTATCAGTTTGTGAAATAAAATTATAACCATCACTCTGCAATTCGCTCTTTAACTTTTGATAATTTTCTACAACCCCATTTTGAACTAATGCAAAACTTTTATTTTTAGCCAAATGAGGATGAGCATTAACTTTTGTTACTCCGCCATGAGTTGCCCAACGGGTGTGCCCTAAAGATAACTTTGATTCTACAAACTTGAAGTTTTTCTGATCACTCAGCTTGCCGACTTCTTTTTTAAGTAGCAATTTTCCATCAACCAAGGTCGCCACTCCCCAAGAATCATAGCCTCTGTACTCAATTCTTTTTAGACCTTCAAATACTTTTTTTTCAGCTTTCAAGCTGTAACTAGCGTAAATTCCACACATAAAAAGTCCTTTAATTGTTTTTTTCTATATATGCGACAAAAACAGATATATAGAAAGAGTTTGTAATTTGAAAAATAGACCTGTAGCAAAATAAAAGTTGCAAGTCTAGTATGATTTCCTTATTTGCTTTGTTCAAAGTGTTACCACTTGGTTTAACAAATAATGTTAATTGGACTATCAAATGCCCAGAGGGTCTCCGTAGATACTCGAGATTACATTAGTAATTTATCAATTTGGCGTAAATTAATTTGTTTAATTTGGGTGCAAACTGAAAGTTCTTTCAAATCTCGGTCCGATCGCTTAGTTTCTATGAATGTTTCTAGAAAACTCTGTAAAACAAACATACTAAGCATCCCCCTTCCTCGTATCCCTTATTGAGAAAAAAATTTTCAAGCTAGGGCCACACGCTCAAACAGGTTTTTGAATAAAAATCCTTTCTTGTATATTTATACCTACCTGATCTTACATTTTTATTAACCAAAAAACAAGTTTTCCTCTTAAACTAAAAAATATTTATGATACAATAACTCTCTTATGAAAAAAGGCATACATCCAAACTGGACAGATCAAGCACAAGTAACTTGTAGTTGTGGAGCAACATTCACAATTGGGTCAACTCTAGACACACTTAAAGTAGATATTTGTAGTAAATGTCACCCATTCTTTACTGGTGAAATGAAGTTTGTTGACAGACAAGGTCGTGTTGATAAATTCTTGAAAAAAGTTCAAGCAGCTGAAGCCATCAAATCTAAAGTTTCAAAAAAGAAAATCTCTGGGAAAAATTCTGACGAAGCATCAAAATCATACAAAGATGTTTTGCAACAACAACAAACTGTTTTAAAACAAGTTGCTAAAGCTAGAACACAAAATTCTCCAGTTGCTCAAGCCCAAGCAGAAGCATAAAAATAGATCTTATCTAATTTTTCTAAAATTTATCAAATGAGGCTTTTGTGAGCCTTTTAGGCGAACTGCCTACGATCACAAAAGATTTATTTTATAAATTTTGAGAAATAGAAGATAACAAAAATGAGACAACCGATAATTTGTCGGTTATAATGAATCCCAAGCACATATGACAAATCCATATCAAACTCAAATTGAAGAACTCGAAGCAAAAATTTCTGAGTCAACTCAAATGTTGGCTGATCCAGAAATGAAAGAACTTGCTCAACTTGATATAGATAATCTTCTATTACAAAAAAAGCTACTAGTAGATGCTGCCGATCAATATGAACAAGGACAAGTTGCTCCAGACGAAATTCCTGAAGAAAAAGTCAACTGTATTATTGAAATTCGTCCAGGTGCTGGTGGCGATGAAGCAAAAATCTGGGCCAACGATATTCTAAGAATGTACATTAGGTTTTGCGAAATTATCAATCTAAAAATCGAATTCATCGATGACCTAGTAATCAAGATTCTTGGCAAAACTCGCTCATTTGAAGAAATTCATCCAAATCAAAAGGGCTACATTACTGCTTATGAACTATTTAAATATGAATCTGGTGTTCATAGAGTCCAAAGAGTACCTTCAACTGAATCCCAGGGTAGAATCCATACCTCGACTGCTTCTGTAGCTGTACTCCCAGAAATTCATCCTAAAGAAATTGAAATTAAAACTGAAGATATCGAATGGCAGTTCATTAGAGCTAGCGGAGCTGGTGGACAAAGTGTTAATAAAACTAGCAGTGCAGCTAGATTGTTTCATAAACCTTCTAATATCATGATCGTTTCCAAACAAGAGAAAAAACAAGAACAAAATCGTAAGATCGCTTTGGAATTATTAAGATCTCAACTTTGGGAAATTGAAGAAGAAAAAAGAACGAAAGAATTAGGCGTTGCCAGATCCGCAATTGGTCGTGCCCAACGTGCTGAAAAAATTAGAACCTACAACTATCCTCAAAACCGTATCACAGATCACAGATCAAAACAGTCTTGGTATAATTTGCCATTAATTCTAGATGGTGATTTGAACAAGATGATGATTGAATTGCATCCAGAGATGGACAAAATTTACGCCTTGAGTGAAGAAAACAAATAAATATTTCCAACATGAGTTTACGCTCTTTATTTATAAATTAATTAGAGTTTCGCTGAGACTCACGTTGTAAACATTTATTTGTTTTCTTTTAAAATATAATTTTATCTTAAGACCGTTTGAAACCAGTTCTTTTCTGTAATAGACTTTATCTTTTCTCCTATTAAGCCACTTGAAATTGGTATTATAAGAGGCAAAACAGTTGATATTTTACTTCTTATAACAGACGGCTCAAAAAAATATGTATCTGCATGAATTATACTCGTAATATTTTCTTTTTCTGCTTCATACTTTTGTCTACTTTTTTCTGAACTTGCGAGCTCAATTAATTTATTCTGAATACCTTGAGATTTTGCCTCCAAGCTCTTAAAGTAACTAGATCTCCATTGAATTATTGTTTCTCTTAAAGAATCAATTCGTTGATAATATAAACCAACCTCCATCGCTTGATCAAAGTCTAGATATTTTACTACTAAATTTCTATGTTGAACCCAGCCTTGTGTTGACAAAGCACTTGGAGTGACACTTGTTAAGTCTCCAACTTCTCTTAAACGATCAATAGTTCTTTCTATACTCCTCAATTCTTCCAAAATTATATAAGCAGAAGTCTTCTCTTTATCAACTTTTTCAAATCTATAGATAATAAAAGCAAACAGTCCTACAATAATTGTGGAAATAGATTGAGAGTTAGAACTGATAAAGAAATACCACAGATTGTTCAACATAAAAAACACTTTCTGGGCAGAGATTTTAATCAACGTAACAAATTAAACACGATTTTACACTATTAACCTATATAATGAAACCATATTTTAAAACCTCATCAGAATTTTAGATTTCCTCAATAGCCCTCAATAACTGTTCATCTTCTGGGGTTTCTGAATTTGCCTTAACTTCGATATCAGCAGGAATTCCTTCATGGTGAATCCAAGCACCAGCTGGAAGCAACCACTTAGCAACTGTCACATGCAAACCGCCACCATTTGACAAGATTATACGGTCTTGTACTGTACCTTTTCCAAAGCTATTCTCTCCAATTAGCTTTGCTCCAATCCTATCCCTGACAGCTCCTGCAACGATCTCTGATGCTGATGCACTACCTCTATTAATCAAAACCTCTAGTGGCATATCTTTGAGTCTAGCTTGACCACGTGCAGCAAAATTTTGTTCAATAAGTCTGTCCTTTTGTGTAACAACTGTGCCTTCTTCAATAAACTCGCTTGCAATATCAATGGATACATCAAAGAAACCACCGGGGTTGTTTCTCATATCAAGTACTACTCCATTTATGGAATCTTTTTGAGCTAATATTTCGGTCACAATTGCGTCCCACTCAGCGGTTGTTCGCTCACCGAATCTTGAAAGCGTAACATGAGCAACTCTTTTTCCAGCATGTTCAACAAATTTTAAAGTTGCTGACTCAACTATAATTTCGCCTCTGTTAACTGTGATATCAAATGGTTGATCGACACCTTTTCTAACCAAGGTTAATATAACTGGTGAATCCTTTGGACCTCTAATTGTATCTACTGCCTTGGTCAAAGACCATTTGGTACTGTCTTCATCAATATTTTTTGCAACATCTTTTACATTGATAATGTAATCGCCGGCCTCAACTCCTGCCAATACTGCAGGACTTCCATTCAAAGGAGCAACAGCAGCTAAAAATCCATCTATATAGCCTAGCTCTATTCCGACACCATAGAATGATCCAGCTAGATCTTGACCACTTCTTTCATTATCTTTTGGAGATAGATACATCGTGTATGGATCTTCTAATGAAGAAGTCATACCAGCAATTGCTCCATCAACCATCTTGTTGGAATCAATTTTCTCTTGATCTATATAAGTCTTTTCAAGAATTGACCATACTTCCCAAAAAGTATCAAAATTTATGTTTTCTTTGCCAGCTGGAATTGTAGCGGCCATGATTTTTGATAACTGAGAACTCTCACTAGATCCCTCAACTGCAGCCTCATTAATCCGCTCATATCTACTCAAGTACTGATATTTATATTCTATAAATGCACCTAGAAATAATACTATCAAAGCTAAAAATATATTACTTATATAACTAATCTTGAATTTTTTAATCATAGGGAATCATTCTACTAACTCTTGCCGAATATTTAAACCACCATTAAATGATATATTTGCATACTGATACAAACAAAATCTATAAAAAAGGCAACGATCGCTCGTTGCCTTTTTTGATTTTTTTACAAAATTCTTTAAAGAACTTGAGTAAATGGCAACATTGCCAAATGTCTTGCTCTCTTAACAGATTGAGCTAATCTTCTCTGTTGTTTTTGAGTAAGACCGCTTTCTTCTCTAGACATAATTGATCCTTGCTCATTAACGAACTTAGACAATACATCTACTTTTTTGTATGAGAATGTTATATTCTCACCGACCTTCATTGCACGCTTGAAGCGTTTAATTTTTTTTCTTTTCATCATAATTATTTTTCTCCCTTAGTTAAAACTAAAATGGAACATCATCAGATACGTCTTCAGCACTTGGCATGTCTTGATCTTCGCCAGAATCATTGCTTTCTTTTGGAGCAGGTTTCTTGCTTGTAGACTTTGCCTTAGGAGCGGTTTCTTCTTCAGAATCATTTTCTGAATAAGAACCTGTTGCTCCAGATGCTGAACGTAAAAGAATCATGTTATCTATTACTATTTCGGTAGTCTTTCTTTCGGTTCCGTCCTCACCCTTCCAATCTCTTGTTTGCAATCTACCTTCAACGTAGATTTTGTCGCCCTTATGGAGTAATTGACCGCAAATATCTGCAAGTTTTGACCATGCAACTATGTTGTGAAATTCAACTCTCTCTTGCTTGTCGCCTCCATCACTTGGTGCCCAAGATCTGTTGGTAGCAATTCCAAAAGAACAAACTGCTGTATTACTTGGTGTATAACGTAAATTAGGATCTCTTGTTAAGTTACCTATTAACATAACTTTATTTAATGATCTTACCGACATACTTTCCTTTCTTTCTCCCATCCAAAACTGGTGGGACTGATACTAAACATATATTATATTTACAATTCTTTCATAAACTGTAAATTGTACAACCATTACTCGACTCTCAAATCCTCTACGCTTGAAGACTCTTTTTCAGCCAACACAATTAAGTGTCGAATTACTTCTTGAATCAAGTATATACTCTTTTCAAACTTACCAATATTTGCTGCATCAGCCTCTAAAACCATGTGAGTGTAAAAACCCTCATAGTTTTTTTTGCTTTTGAACTTAATTGGATAAGCCAACTCTTTTTTGCCCCAATCTGCTTGGGAAAGAATTTTAACACTGTGTTTTTTTAGAAGCTTCACGATTGCTTCGTTTATTGTTGAGACTTCACTAGATGAAAGTGAACCAGGCACTAGATAAGTCAATTCGTATTGACGAGTTCTAGCTGATGCCAAAATTTCCATCATGTTACGCTCCTTTCTGTTTCGTCCTAAGGTGCACTTGGAATTTGTAATAGTAGTTTTTAGAAGTTTTTTAAGACTTTTTCAAATCAAACTCTCACAAATGGACAAAACTTAATTATTATTGTGGATATTATAACACAAAGTTTTCCCAAAGATCAGCTTCCAATCATAAACTCAACCACATCATCAGCTCTCATTTCGTAATCCTTACCTTCAATTCTCTGCTTACCCTTTTCTTTCGTACCCTTCCAACCATCAAAGTCTAGAAAATCTTGATAAGAAACTACCTTGGCCTTAATAAACTTTTTTTCAAAATCTGTGTGGATCACACCTGCTGCTTGAGGGGCTAGCGTGCCTTTTTTAATTGTCCATGCTCTGACTTCAATCTCACCGGCAGTAAGATAAGTTTGCAAACCAAGTCGGTCATAAGCCTTTTGAATTAATCTTTCCAAACCACTTTTCTTTAATCCCAATTCTTCCAAAAATAAAGCTGAGTCTTCGTCGCCCAAGGAAGCAATCTCACTTTCAATTTTGGCACTAATAATCACAATTTGATCTGGAGAAACATTTAAAAGATCAGCATAATTTTTAGTCTGAGATTCCTGCTGACTGATCACATTTTCATCAACATTAATAATGTAAATAATTTCTTTAGCGGTGAGCAACCCCATTTCTCTGCCCACTTTTTTCTCTACTTCAGAGTTTAGAACTGAAGAAATCAATTTGCCTTCCATTGCAGTTTGAAGCATCTTTTGAGTCACATCCCACCTAAACAAAAGTTCTTTGTCTTTGGTTGCTTTTGGTTGCTTTTGCTTTTCTAAAGTAGCAATATCAGCCAACAAAAGTTCCATCTCGATTATTTCTCGGTCTGATTTTGGATCAGTACTACCCTCTCGTAGTATCGAATCATCGCTAAAACCCCTCACTACATGGCAAACTAAATCAGTTTCCCTAATATTTGCCAAAAATTTATTTCCCAAGCCTTCGCCCTTACTAGCTCCAGCAACCAGTCCAGCAATATCCACAAACTCCACAGTAGCAGGTTTAATTGTCTGAGTACCAACCGCCTTTGCCAAAACTTCCAAACGATCATCAGGCACAGGAACAATCCCAGTATTTGGATCTATGGTTGCAAAAGGATAATTAGCAGCCAGCGCAGCTTGACGTTTTAGGAGCGCGTTAAATAACGTAGATTTTCCTACATTTGGTAAACCAACTATTCCTACAGATAAAGACATATAGGATGTATTTTATCAGGTTTAAATGAAAGCAGTAGACGGCTTAAAAAATTAAGCTTTACCTTGTAGTGCTTTTTTCTCTTGAGAATCAAGGTCATCAATTTTATTTAGAATAAAAATAACTCTTTGAATATTCTCAGTATTAAAGATTTCATAACCATCTAACTGCATACCTAATGCTAGTGCTTGTTTTAAAATCATAGCCACAGTCTGCTTTATATCTTCATTACTATATTTTTTACCTAAAACATTTTCATCCTGCACATTTTTTTGTGGCTCTTTAGCTTTTGATATTAAAAAATTTAATTTTAAAAGTAACTCTATAGTTTTATGTATCTCTTCACCATCAATATTAAACTTAAGTTTTAGTCCTTCTGCAAATTTCCCTAAAGTTAGAAAGACTGCATCGATTTCAGGGATAGTTATATTCATCTTTTCCGAATTTCTTTAAACTTCTTTCTTCTTCAATGCATTAACATAATCGAGAAATACTATGACTCTATCTAATTCATCAGCATTGCAGTCTTCAGAACCCTCTCTATGTATCAACAGATCGTCGAATAGCCTAGCAATTGATCCTGTAGTAATCTCTAAACATTTAGTATCTTGAGGATCAATAAGTAAACCTTCAGTATCAAATGACTTTTCCTCAATAATAATATCTAGTTTTTCTAAAACTTTCAAAACTTTACTAACATCTTCCTGAGCAAATTTCTCGGAATCTCTTGATAGGGCTAGATTAATAAAATCATTCAGCAATTCCTTTTCCTCTTCTGGTCGATATAATTTTGCATTCCCAAAATCAATCATGTGATAAAAATCATTTTCAGGTTTTTTACGAAAATTATTATCTTTTGTGTCATCGAGCAAAATTCTGTGACGGTTTGCTAGATCAAAAGCAATTGGAAGAAAAGTATTAAAAAATATTTTCAATCTCTCCTGAGGAGGAGTTTCTCCTGGTACATATTCACCATCAATATTTTCTTTTTTACCATCAATGTCTTCCAGCAAAATAGAAATCTCCGTATCTGGAAATTCACTAATTTTGGGATTAACAACCTTATATTCATTCTTTTCCCTGCCTTCTCTCTGGATAAGAGCAAATTTAGGTATATGAAATTCATTTTTTGAAGGTGAATTTAGAAGTAACTGATAGATTACAATTTCATCGATTAGAGCATTTTCATCTCTATCTCTTGGCTCTTTTTCAATCAGATAGAAAGCTCTTCCGCCTCCATCAATTCCAAGAGTTGCAACAATCGAATACAACACTCCATCAAGACTAAATCCGGGGAGCGGATTTCTATAATGTGCTTTCAACATTTTAAAGGAAAAACTACTTACTATTTCATCAGGAACTTCAGGGAAAATCTTAGCAAATTCTTGACGAAGATCTAGGTTCTTTAAAAGAATACCTGCTCTTGGCCTGTCAATATGTCTTTCTTCATGAGAAGGATCTTGATTAATTTCGCCGCTAATCATAAAAGTACAATAGAGTTTTTCTTATTACGAGATTTGGAATAAATAAAAAGACTACTCTGTTTCTTCTTTAGGTTTTCTCTCTTCAACTATTTCTTTTAATGCTGCCTTAAACATTTCGACATTTCCTCCAGCTGTAATTTGAACATTCACTTCAACTGCAAATTTTTTATCACTTTGACCCATTTCTGTTCTATCATAAATTAAAATCTTTAAACCTGGGGCTTTTTTAGAAATCAAAGTGCCATTTCCGTTTTTCCAAATATCTGTATTTGCCTTAATAATCGCAAGATCAACCCCTAGCGTCTGAGCAAGAAAGTCATTGAGCAAATCCAAAGATTCGAATCTGATTCCTCCATTAGTATAAAGTGCTTCATGTGGTTGTATCTCTGATTCAAGCTTTCTACGAAGCAGATCATCTACACTAACTGCCTCTTCTGTTATTTGCGATTTTTTACTGTCAGCCTCCATTTTGGCATAAACATCAGCTTTGATTTTATTAATATAGTCCATTAAACTTTTTCTGTTTGCCTCAGTCATCTTACTAGCAACTTCTTCAATCTTTTTGAATGGAGATTGCTGCATTAATGATTCGTTTTCTTTTTGCATCAAAGCATCCAATTTTTGCAAAACTGCCATTGTTGCTTTTACTTGTTCTGGCGAAACATCAGCAGCAGCCATCAGTTGTTCTGCCTTTTTAGCCAATTCACTGACAACACTCTTAATTGATTTATCTACAAGTTCTACATGAGGTTGATCAATTTCAACAGCTTGATCATCTTCTTTTTTTTCCGTTATCATCTTGATCTGCAGCAGCAGGTGCTTCTGAAGGAGCCTCAGTAGCCTGAACAGCATTATTTTTTTTACCAAATCCAAACTTGTTTAACCAAGGTGTTTCATTATTATTCATATTAAAACTCCCATTTAAAAAATAATTAATTTAAATCTATTAATAGCATACCATTAGTTAGTTAAATATCCACTTTTTGTTCTTATTAAATTTATTAACAACTTGACCCAATAAATATAGATAAATAATCCCAAAACCCATACTATCCAAGGAGTTATTAGTTCACCCTGAACTGTAACGTTGCAATAATTTAAGAATAAATATATTGGGATCACTAACTGATAAATCCAATTCCTAACAATTTTTGTACCTGTTAAAAGCATCAAGAAAGGGAAATGCCAAAAGATATATTGTATCTCCCATCTTGGAGTAAGTAAGTGAAAAACCAGAACACTCATTAACACCAAATGATAATAATTAAAATTCTTTTTAAAAAATTTTACCTGATAGTAAACATATGTCCAGAATACTCCTAAACCAACTATTTGTAATTTACTCAAAAAATTAAGAGAGTTTTGAAAAAATGGCTTCAATAATAATCCCAATCCCCAAATTCCAGTTGGACCACCAGGATGAATTATTGCATCAAGTACAATTCTGGTATTTGATCCATAAACTTGTAATGTATAAAACTTAATATTTATCAGCAATAATCCAACCACCATAGAAACAAAAATAGAAAACTTAGTTATCTCTTTTATAGAAAATCTTTTAAGTAACGGAATAGCAAAAATTGGCAACAAAATTATGGACCAAGTTTTAGTTGCTATTGAGGCTGCAAACAATACTGAAGACGAAATAAAACTTGAGTAAACCCAACTTTTTGTAAACATTTTAATCGCCAGATACAAAAATGTTATTAAAATAATATCAAATTGGCCATGATAAAGAATAATTGCATATGTAATTGGTGATATCAAAAATGAAACAAGATTAATCTTTGCTTCTTTTAAATTTTTTAACTTCCACTCTTTGTAAAAAAGCATTCCCAATAAATGCAAAAATCCCAAAAGTACAACTTTAAAATAAAAATTGTATGTGAATACTTGAACCTTTTGCCATATAAATACCAATCCAGCATGCAAAAAGATCAAAAATGGAAAAAATGGATACTTGCTATGGTCTACATCTATACCATAAATGTCTACGCCATCTAATAAATTTTTACCTGCATCAGAATTTATAAATACATCAACGACGTTATATTTTATTAAAGCTATCGCAACTAACTGAACAATAAATATTAAAAAAATCAGAAGCTTAAAGTTCTTAAATTTAAAAATAAAATTTTGGACTGAAGAATTATTAATAACAAATAAATAAGTGAGAAAAAAAATAACAAATTCTAAAGAAAAAATTAACAAATCGTTTCTCATTTAATTCTTTCCAACTTTTGCCCCTCAGAAGAATCCAGAACTTTATAACCCTTTTCCAAAAGCAGATCTCTTAAACCATCTGATTTATTCCAGTCGTTATTCTTCCTTGCGGTTTCTCTATCTAATAAAATTTGCTGAATTGCTTCAGGTAAGCCAGTAGTTTTCCCAGAAACATTGCCAATCTCTCTTCCTTGTTCGGACGTAAAACTTGCCTTACTTGACCTAATTTTTACTAAAGCCAACTCTGCTACTTCTAAATCCAACTGAAAAATTTCGTTAAATTCCATTACTAAAGAAAGTTTTTCAAAACTACTTAATTCATTAGACTTAGTTACATCCCAAAGAACTGCTAAAGCCTGAGGGGTATTTAAATTTTCCGACAAAGCTGCAAAAAATTTAGATTTAAATTTTTCTGCCAATCCACTATCAAAATCATCAACAACTTTTTCATCAGTCTTTTCTGATTCTGAGACCTTTTTTTGCAAATCTGCAACAATTTTTAATAATCTTTCATAACTTTTCTGCATTCCTGATAAATTTTCCCATGTAAAATTCATTTCAGATTGATAATGAGCAGTCATTAACAAAAGTCTTAAAGCTCGTGGACTAAAACCACGGCTGATAATGTCATCGATGGTAAAAAAGTTTCCAAGTGACTTACTCATTTTAGTGCCATCAACCTTCAAAAAATTGTGGTGCACCCAATACTTAACAAATGGCGACTTGCCTGTTGAGGCCTCAGACTGAGCTATTTCATTTGTGTGATGAACAGGAATATGATCAATCCCACCAGTATGAATATCAAATTGCTCGCCTAGGTACTTCATAGCCATCGCGCTACATTCAACATGCCATCCTGGAAAACTACGTTTTGACCAAGGACTTTCCCAAACCATCGCCCGATTCTCACCCTCTCTTTCAAATTTCCACAGCGCAAAATCTGAAGAATTCCTCTTGCCAGCTACCTTCTCAACACGAGCTCCCTCTTGCTGTCTTTTTAAATCCAAACCAGCCATTTCTCCATATTCAGGAAACTTACTAGTGTCAAAATATACTCCGTCTCCTTCAATCACGTATGTATAACCTTTTTTCTCTAGATTTTTGACCAAATTCAACTGATCTTCAATATGCTCTGTGGCTCTTGTACTTTTATCAGGCCTTAAATTTCCCATCAAATCCATACTTCTAAAAAAATAATCTTCAAATTCTTTAGCCACGTCCCAAACTGACTTTCCATATTTTTTGGCACCTTTTTCTAACTTATCCTCGCCAGTATCTTCATCAGAAGCCAAGTGACCAACGTCGGTAATATTTTGGATGAAATTCACATCATAACCCTCATGTTTGAGAGTTCTAATCAAAACATCGTCCATCGTATATTTTCTTAGATGACCCAAATGTGTAAAATCATATACGGTAAATCCGCAGGCATATAAACCAACTTTTTTACGGGCAATCGGCACAAAATTTTCAACTTTTTTTGACAACGTATTGTAAAGTCTCATATTCTATTCTCCAAGATTTGTTGAAAGCGTCGTTCTGTCTTTTTTAATTTTGCTCATCACTTGCTGTTTTTTAGTTTTTCCTTCTTGGCCAGCACCTTTTTTCGGACCTGATGGCATTGCTATACTTTGATCTTCTTGTTCTGCCTCAATTTCTTTTCTACGTTGATCTTCAGCAGCTTGAGCACGCTTTTTTTGCATTTTTTCTTGGTACATTTGTTTAGCTACAGCTTGTTGCTCTTGATCAAGTTTCTGATATCTTGCATGGAACTGTTCTGCCTGAGCTTTTTCCTCAGGATTCATCTTTTCAGGATCAATACCCAACCACGCATTTAAAGAAAAAAACTTCTTTACCTCAAGCCAGACGTCCTCAACTCCTCGTTTGGCCTCCTCAGGAATTTCGGCCACTTCTCTTGGTTCAGCTGGTGGCTGAGCCATAGCTTGATTTTGAGTTGGGTTTCCTCCGCCGCCAGCACCTGTAGAACTACTTCCAGAACTTTTGGAACTGTTAGACATAGCTTGTTGAATCATGCTTCTCTCATCAGCTGCCTCACCAAAGCTATCTCCACCACCCATTCCTCCACCCATTCCACCTGAGCCCATATTTGAACCATGATTTGAAGCCGAACTAAACATTATTAAACCTTTTTGTGCTCGAGCTGATCAATTTCGTAGCCATCGCCCGCACTAGTCTTGCTTTCATCTGCAACTTTCTTATCAGTGTCTTGTTGCACTCTAGCTTTATATTGATCAGAATCTTTAATTCCAGCCATCGCAGCTATCTGCTCTGCTAACTTTAGTTTATCAGCCTCAATCTGATCTTGCTGTTTTTGTTCTAATTCTTGACGTTTTGCTTCTAATTCATCTGCCAACTTCTTTTCCTCGGCTTCTTTAGCTTTTGCAGCAAGCTCGGCAGATAAAGCAGCATTTCCAGATTTGGCAGCACCCGCTCCGGCACTAGACTGATTCAACAATTCTTCTAAAACATCTAGGGGATTTTTATTATCATCTGCCATATACACTCCATTGTAAGTTACACATTAGACTTTTTGCGAAGTAAGCTTTGCAGCAATTTTGACATATATTTGAGTAATTTTGAAGGCATTTGCATGCGATAGTAGCTTTGTCTACTTGAGTATGTAAATAACACTCAAAATTGCCAAATAGATGTTAAAGTGCTATGAATGTTACTTCGCAAAAAGTCTATTTACACGATACAAGATAGTATGCACCTTAATCAAGGGTTAATTTGACAATAAATATTCTAATACTTTAAATTATTTATTTAGCCAGCCAAAGGAAGACTCTTTGCAGATCTTTTGATTGTTTTTCTTTTCTCACTCATTTTTCTAAGTTTCCTCACTGCGCTCGATGTAGCTTCAATAATTGCCTTATACATATCAGCTGATTTGCTCTTTACAACAATATTTTTCCCAGGAGTAGATACAAAATATGTGACAATATTTGCGTTTTCATCCATTTTTTTCTTACGAATTTTTTCCAAATGGATTTTGATTTCTAGAACTTTTTTACCTAATTTACTAATTTTAAGTGCTTGTTTTTCAGCAAATAACCTAATTGCACTTGTTACCTTCATCTTTTTTGACTCAACTATTACTGTCATATAAATCCTTCTGCCTTTTTCAGGCTTCTATTTATACTTTTAGATATTTGTGTAACTCAATATTCCCAATTATTCCTGAGATTTTGCTGATTTTTGGCACCTCCCTTTGCTAATACAAAAAAAACCACCCAATTCTTAATTTAAGAATTTGAGTGGTTTAGTTTCAATATTTAATTTAACCATCTATGCGTATATTAGCATCATTTTTGATTTTTATTAAGCAGAAAACACTTTCTATTTATAAAAAAAGTAACTAAATTTTTCTCCTGCCCTCGAGAGCTCTTGCCAAAGTTACGCTATCTGCATATTCAATATCCGCTCCAATTGGCAAACCATGGCCGATTCTAGTAATTATAATTTTTGTTGAATCAACTTGAGAGTTTTGATTAAGATATTCAGTAATATACAAAGCGGTGGCTTCACCTTCCATAGTTGGATTTGTAGCGATAATTAGCTCATCAATCTTTTCAAGTCTTTTTGCTACATCATGCAAAAATAATTGATCGGGACCAATATTATTTAGCGGTGCAATACTTCCGTGCAAAACGTGGTATCTACCCTTAAATGAATTTGAGCGTTCAAGTGCTAGAACGTCTAAAGGATGCTCTACAATACAAAGAACATTATTTTCTCTTGTGGAATCACTGCAAACTTCACAAGGATTTGATTCGCTAACATTGTGGCAAACATCACACAGTACAGTATTTTTCTTTAGCTCAAGTAGTTTCTTTGAAAAATCCTCAATTTCATGATCTGGATTGTGAAGCAAATAGAAAACAAGGCGTTGGGCAGATTTTGGGCCCACACCCGGAAGTTTCTCAAACTTTTCGATTAAATTTTGGACTGCTCTTGGTAACTTCATATATTTCTTAATCTTTAAAATTTATTTTTGTTAAACATGATGAAACAATAAATGTTTGAATAAGTGAGTATCTAAGCTTGCCTAGCCAACTCACGTTTCAAATATTTATTGTTTTATTCCTAGTTTATCAGAAACAACTTTCCACATTTGCTCTTCAACTTGATCAATTGATTTAGAGGCATTAATAACCTGCCATCTTCCAGACTTGTCTTCTTCAGCTAATTGTAAATATGCTTTTCTAACCTTGTCATGAAAGTTTTTTGCTTCCATATCAAGTCTATTCATGGTTCCAGAATTCTCTCTTCTTTTAAGCCCTTTATCGACAGGAACATCTAAAAGCAAAGTTAGGTCCGGAAACGTTCGTCTGGTTGAAATATTATTTAATTGCTCAATCATTTTTTTGCCAAAACCTCGAACCATACCTTGATAAACAACTGAACTATCTCTGGATCTATCCATGACAACAACCATGCCAGCCTGCATTGAAGGCAAAACTAACTCTTCATAGATTTGGGCTCTGGCGGCTTGAAAAAGCAAAACCTCTGTAGTAAATGCAATTTTTTTGTTTTTGGCCGACAAGACAACTTCGCGAATTTGCTCGCTGATTACTGTGCCACCGGGCTCTCTGAAAATTGCAACTTCTTTGCCCGCTTTTTTTAGTCTCTCACACAAGCTAACTGCCTGAGTGGTTTTTCCTCCACCTTCTCCACCTTCAAGAGTAATTAAGTAGCCTTTTTTTGATTTCATGAATGCCTTTTATTGCTCAAGATTTTCATTAATTATTTTTTGTTGAGCTAATCTTATCAACTCAATAATAGCATAAGGAGAGCCTGTTATTTGACAATAGAGTGCTAACTTAATTTTCTCAACTTCCTCAGGAAGTAGGCTTTTAGTTAACTCGCCAAAATAGCTCATGACTTCGGCCATATCTTCCCATTTAATTAATCTTTGAGTTATTCCTCCACCAGCTTCGTCACTTTTTGGATCAAGTCCTTTTAATTTTTCATGATCAATCTTTATATTAAGCTCAATAATATTAAAACCTGTATCAATAAAATCACCTGTTAAAGCATTCAAAATTGCAACAGCATTAGTGTGTTTGATTGCTTCACTAACTACATAAAAGCGTTCTTTATATGCTTCCAACCATTCATTTTTAGCCTTATCATATCCATTTTGATCGAAAAGAATTCCATGATTAAATTGAGGATCTTCTTGTTTTGGAAAATCAAACTCATTTCCAGGCTTTCCCAAAGGAACATCAGTTGCATCTGGTTTGTCTACTGTGTCCGTACTAACAATCAAGATATTTTTTCCCTTATATCCTTCATGATCAGCCCAATCATCATGATCTTTCCAGCCATTGTACAAACTTTGAGCTTTATTTATTGCTTCCTGATATGGATCATCATTTGATGATGTCTCACCGGGTCCAGGCTCCGCATAAAGTTCTACACCAAATAAATAACCTAAAAAAGTTTTTTGTTGTAAAGAACCATTTCCATTTTGAATATTTTCATAGAAATACCTTTGAAGCTCTTCTATTTCGGTGATTTCAATTTCATTTCCATTTTCTATAAACTTAAAAGAAAAATCCTCAATTTGTGATATCAACATCAAGGCTTTTCGTATACTGCCAGTAGCTAGAATAACTTCATCTGGAGGTTGAAAACCCCAAAACGCAAGCTCATCATCTGTGCTCTCACGATTCAACTCTTTTTCAAAAATATTTTTATATGTTTCTATTTCACCAGTTCGTGCGCCCATTTTACCTTTTTATTTTGTGTATAAAAATTAACTAAACCACAATATATCGTGTGTATGCAATAGGCAAAAATCTATATGATGTGCTTGAGACCGACATATTAGCAAATATTATGCTTTTGAGTAAATTTACAAATTATTAGGAAAAGGCAAGTGGGACTAAATTTTCACGTCTTAGTTCTTGATTAATCATATTTTGCCAGTACTGCCAAAACCACCACGGTCGGGAGCATCAAAATCAGCAGCGAGTTCTATCTCAACTGGCTCGCGAGACATAACTATCAACTGGGCAACTCGCTCGGCTTTCTCGATCATCACTTCTGTATCTGTAAAATTGTAAACTGCTGCCAGGTATTCGTCATTTGGACCTCGATAGTCGTAATCTCCAACACCGACGCCATTGGCAATCATTAGGCCGCGCTTATGAAGCGAACTTCTCGCAGATATAAAAGCCCAGTGGTTTTCCGGAAGTTGCAAAGCTATATTTAGCGGTATGTATCCAATACTTTTGGCAGGTATTCTAGTTTCAACCCTGGCATATAGATCTACAGCAGCAGCCCCTTCAGATTTATACTCTGGAACAGGCAGATTTTTATCAAATAACTTCATTCTCAGGATTATTTTTTTAGAAGATTTAGCTTCGTCATTCGTCATATTTACGGGTCTCTCCGTGAAAAATTATTGAATAATTTTATAGTGCAATACTTTTGTTTGACCTGACAAATCAATCATTTCTACTAGCTCTAATTTTTGATCTAGAGCTTCATTAAAGAGTTTAATACCCGAACCAAACACGATCGGCTCAATTGTAAGATATAACTCATCAACAAGCTTTTCTTTCATAAATTGAGTGTAGATACTTGCTCCACCAGTAATTGCAACTTCTTGCTGGCCTGATGCTTCTAACTCTTTAATAATTTCTTTAATCTCCCTACCCTCTGCGACAACCTGATCTGGACTAAATTGATCATATTTTTTAGATCGTGTTAAAACAATAATTTTTCTGTTTGGAAGAGGTCTATTTATTGTTTCAAAAGTAGTGGAACCCATGATCAGCACCCCAACTTTTTTCGTATATTCTACAAAAAACTTAGTGTCTTCTTTACTTGTCCACTGCAATGATGACTGCTCCTTATTTTGAGCAATAAATCCGTCAGCAGTGATTGAAACTATTATTGAAACTTTCATATCTTTCACATATGGTAGCACAACAGATAAACATATAGTAGGATGCTAGATGATATGAAAAATGACCACAAAATAATTACAGACTATAAAAAAGTTACACCTTTGATCGATAAATACCGCAAAGAAGGTAAAAAAATTGTACTTACATCTGGTTCCTTTGACATGCTACACATCGGACATTGTCGATATTTATGCGACGCCAGAAAATTTGGAGATGTTCTTTTTGTAGGAGTTGATAGTGACGAAAAAATTAGAAGTCGAAAAGGTCCAGATCGTCCAGTAGTCCCAGAAGATGAACGGGTGGAAATGCTCACATATATTGAAGACGTTGATCACGTTGTTTTAAAGAATCTTGGCCAACCAAAATGGCAACTAATAAAACTAATAAAACCAGATGTCTTGATTGCAATTGAAGAAACATATTCCAAGGAACGTCTTGAGAAAATTAAAGAATTCTGTGGGGAAATAAAAATTCTAGGCAGACGTGCCACAACTTCGACAAGTGCAAAAATTAGGTTAGTCCAGATTGGCGCAGAAAAAAAAATTACCAAGACAATTTCAAATCGACTTATTTCCACTATGGAGCAAATGCTTGAAGAATTGAAAGATTAAGAGATAAATAAAATGATTCAAAACCAAGATCAAAATGTTGTGTCTTCGAAATTAATCATATATCTTCCGGTAATTCATTCAGGATATATAAAATTATTAGAAAAATATCCAGAATCTGAAGTTTTTATTTTAGATGAATCATTGATCTCTTTAATTGATGAAGAGTTTGACTATTTAAGAAAAGAAATTCGTTCTCTATCTCCAATTGAAGCAAAAGTTGCCCTAGGAGCACTTTTCCCCAACAGAAAAATTAATCTCATTTCGGTTGAGAAATTTCTTGAAATTAGCTCTCAGCAAACTCAAAGAGAAATAAAATATATCCTTCCAAATGAGGATATCTTTATCTGGCTACAAAAAAAATATCTTGCGGACCAGCCAGTAGAGTTTGAATCAACCTTTTTAAGATGGAATCGAAATAACAGCGCTCAAAAGCAACAGATTGAATCCTCAGTCGAAATTTCAGAAGACGAATTTTCGAAAAAAATTATGAGCATCGCGGATACTCAAAAGGAACTTAGTTCTGACTGGTGGCGCCAAGTTGGCGCAGTAGTTATTAGAAAAAACACGGCCTCTGAAGAAACATCCACAGTGGGAGAAATAAAGAACATAACCGCTGAAGAAACATCCACAGTGGGAGAAATAATCGCAATTGCTCACAATACTCAACTGCCAACACCATACTCACCATACATCGATAGCGATCCTAGAAATAGTTTTCATAAAGGTGAGAATATAGATCTTTCTACTGCTATTCATGCAGAAGCTGCCCTAATTTCAAAGGCGGCAAAAGATGGAATTTCTCTTCTAGGCACTGAAATATATGTCACAACTTTTCCATGCCCAGCTTGCGCCAAATTGGTTGCTTGTAGTGGAATTTCAAAGCTCTACTTTACTGATGGATACGCAATGCTTGATGGCGACAAAATTTTGAGAGAATTTGGAGTTGAGATAGTTAGAATTAAAAATTAGAATTAAAACTTAACCCTTACCTAACTTAATTCTGACTGGTTTGTAATCAGGAGAATCCAAATCTGGTTGAATAAACTGAACATGAATGTGGTTGACAGTTCCAGCAGAATAATTTGTATCTCCAAATCTCATTGACCAACCACCACCAGGTACTTTGTATTCTTTTTCAGCCCACTTCATAAGATCAATAAGCTCTTTTCCAGAATCAGAATCAAGCTCTGCCAAATTTGTGGCGTGAAATTTATAAATTGCCAACAAATGTACTTTAGTATTTTTGTATGGCCATTTATTTTCTGTTAGAAACCAATATTTTCCTTCTTTAATAGTAGGCTGGCCATGATAAAGTTTAAAATTTTCTAAACAAAATGGACAGTGGCCTGCCTTAATAATATCTTGCATCACATTTTTTTGACTATCTTCTCGAGCATTATCTAAATCAACATATTGTTTTTTCATAAAATTAATCCCCCGCTACCACCACCATAATTCAAAAAATTAAATTGCTACGGGAATATCCCATATTCCTGGATGTGGATCATAATCAGTTAACTCAAAATCGTCGACCCTGAAATCAAATAAGTCCTTTTTGGTTTTTCCAGTTCCAACATTCAGTTTCATTGTAGGCAAAGTTTTATCCTCACGCTCGAGCATTTTTTTAACGTGTTCTATTTGATCAACAAACATGTGTGCATCAGAAAAACTATGAATATATTCATATGCTTCGTAGCCAGTCACATGGGCAATCATCATCGTTAGAGCTGCATATTGAGCCAAGTTTGCTGGTAAGCCAATTGGGGTATCGCTACTTCTCTGGAACATATGAAGAGTTAATTTGTTATCTATAATTCTAATATGAATCCATCCGTGACAAGGACAAACTACAACTTTTTGCTGCTTACCTTTGCCTCTGATCGTGTATTGAGGAATCCAAGGAGTAATAAAATGAGTTCTTAGATGAGGTTGTTCTTTAATTTGCTCAATAATATTTTTGAATTGATTGTAAGCCGGGCCTTCTGAAGTAGGAAAATCATGAAAAGCTGCCCCATAGCTTCCTGGACCCATATCTCCAGGCTCTAAACCTCGTTTTTTACACTTTTCTTCTGTTACCCAATACTTCCACCAACGACAGCCATAGCTAGACAACTCTTCTTGAGTTCTAGCTCCATTAATAAAACCAATAATCTCGCCAATAGCCTGACCCCAAATTTTTTTGGAAATCTGTCTTTCTGTAATAATTGGGAAACCATTTGAGAGTCGAAACCGAAGTGGTTGCGGAGCCATTAACGTAAGAGCATCAACTTCTTGTTGAGACTTAGTCACTGTTCCATTTTCTAAAATTTCTCTAAGAAGTCTTTTGTATTGAGAATCAGGTGTTTTGATCATACAAAGAAACTATATCATAACTATTTTCACTTGGTAATTTTAGCACTGGCTTTCTTGGATTTGGCACCGGCCTTCTTAAGCTTAGCACTGGCTTTGGTAGCTTTTTTGGTCTTCGCGACTTTGCTAGTTTTTGTAGTTTTAGAAACCGTTTTTTTAGCGTCACCAGAATCTGAGCTTTTTTTATTTCTCTCAGCCCACTTTGCTTTTCGCTCTTCTCTTGCCGCCTGAAGAACTGCCCACTCCTCTTTTGACATCATCTCGCCTTTTTCTGGTTTTTTCCATGAAGCCCAATTGCATTTTGGATAATCTCCACAACCAAAAAATGGCTTTCCCCATCTGGTGTTTTTAATGGTCACTGTACCTTTTTGACACAATGGGCAAATTACATCTTCAACGACTTCAACAATATTTTGTGTAAATTTACATTCTGGAAAACGATTACAACTTTTGAACTTTCCAAATCTTCCAGATCTAATAACGATTTCTCCGCCGTGTTCAGCTCCACAATCTGGACACTTTTCACCGGTTTTTTCTACAGGAATTTGTGTTCTTTCTGCCTTATCAGTGACTGACTCAATTGTTTTTTCTAATGGAACATAAAAGTCACTTACAGTCTTTCGCCATTCTTTTTCACCTCTTGAAATTCTGTCTAAATTTTCTTCCATTTCAGCGGTAAAATCATAATCCATGACTATTGGAAAATGTTTCAGTAAGAAATCGCTAACTGTCATGCCTACCGAGCTTGCGAAAAATTTCTTTTGGGTTCGCTCAATGTATCCGCGATCGATAATCACTGAAATAATAGAAGCATATGTACTAGGTCTACCAATACCTCTTTTTTCTAATTCTTTAATTAAAGATGCATCATTAAATCTAGCCGGTGGTTGAGTAAATTTTTGTGCGGCTGTTTTATCTATAAAATTCAGAGTTTGACCTTCACTTAGATCAGGCAACAAAGTATCTTCTCTATTTGGAAATAACCTCATCCAGCCATCAAACTTTAGGATAGATCCCGAAGTTCTAAGCATACCTGATTTTGGTCCATCACTATTACTATTTTTGAACTCAATCGTTATAGATGTTTGGTTGTAAGCTGCTTTTTCCATTTGACTAGAAACAAATCTTCTCCAGATCAAATCATACAATTTAACATGTTGAGGAGTGAATCTTGCACTTTTTTGCATGATGTCGCCACCCTGGATGGTGATATCTGTCACACGAATAGCTTCATGAGCTTCTTGAGCATTCTTGCTCTTTTTGGAAAAAATATTTTGAGTTTTTGGTAAATAATTATCACCATATTCTTTAATAATGAAATCTCTGGCCATAACAACAGCTGTCTCTGACAAAACTACAGAGTCGGTACGGTGATATGTAATTAAACCTTCTTCGTAAAGTTGCTGAGCCAAACTCATAGTTTGTTTACCACTATAACCAAAGCTGGTGGCAGATTTTTGTTGCATCGTAGAAGTTGTGAAAGGAGGCAAGCTGACGCGACTTCTCTCTTTCTTTTCGATTGCTTCAACTAAATAGCTAGCATCATCAAGTACGGCTAAAACTGGTTCTACAACTCCCGCTACTTTTGGCTCAAACTTTTTGCCCTCGACAGAAATAACTCTAGAAATAAAAATATCTTGATTGAGATCTTCAATCACCTTTGACTCTTTTGTAAAAGCAGTGACTCCTGATAGCTTATTAGCACTTAGCGCTACATCTAGTTCCCAATATTCTTCAGGTTTAAATGCTTCAATTTCTCGCTCTTTTTCGACAATGAGTCTCAATGCGACTGATTGAACTCTACCAGCAGAAAGTCCTCTTCTCACTTTTTTCCACAAAACTGGAGATAATTTGTAACCAACCAAACGGTCGACTACTCGACGAGCTTGCTGAGCATCAACCATATCCATACTTAATTCAGTTGGATTTTCCATTGCTTTTAAAACTGCGCTTTTAGTAATCTCATGAAAAGTTGCGCGCAAGAACTTTGCCTTTGTTTTGTTTTTGCCTGTAGTATTCTCCAGCACATATTTAACATGCCAAGCAATTGCTTCCCCCTCTCGGTCAGGGTCAGTTGCTAAATAAATTTTATCAGCTTTGCCGGCCGCAGCTCTTAATTTGGCTACAACCTTATTTTTGTCTTTAGAAATAGCATATGTTGGCTCAAAATTATTTTCTGTGTCTACTGAAAGTCCAGATTTTGGAAGATCTCTAATATGTCCAACAGAAGCTTCGACAACATAATCTGAACCGAGAAACTTACTTAGTTTTCTAGCTTTTGTAGGTGATTCAACAATGACTAAATTCATATTTTGCTTTCTATCCGGGCTTCCTATTCGGGCTATTATAAAGCAAGTTGTGCCAAACTTACAGTTTTATACTTAATCTATTTCCAATAACATTAACAATATCACTAATTTCTAATAAAGTAATTTCTTTTATTATTTCGTTTACATCTACTCCAATCGTGTCGGCTAAACTATCTATTTCTTGAGGTCCATCCCTTAATTCCTTAATAATGAGCTTCTGGATTTTATTCAAATCAGCTGGCAAATCTGTATCAACTCTAAAGTTATGTTTTGGTCCATTAAACTGTTCGACCACATCATATCCAGATGTTATCATAGTAGCTCCCTGATTTATTAGCCACTTTGTCCCTTCAGAAAATGGGTTATTTATTGGGCCAGGGACAGCAAATACTTCTCGTCCTTCATTAATTGCGCACTCCGCAGTTATATGACTGCCACTTTTCCTTGCAGCCTCTACGACAACAATCCCTTTGCTTATTCCTGCAACAATTCTGTTTCTTGAGGGAAAATTGCCCACCGCTGGCTCTACGTCGGGTAGAAATTCAGTAATAAAACAGCCTCCACTCTGAATAAGCTGATCAAAATATTTTACATGACTTCTAGGATACATATGATCAAATCCGAATCCTAAAACGGCGACTGTGATTCCTCCGTTATTAATTGTTTCCAGATGAGCGCACAAATCTACACCATACATAAAACCTGAAACAATGGAGAAACCCTCTAGAACCAAATCTTCAACTATTTTTTTGGTTGCCAATTTACCATAGCTAGTTATCCTTCGAGTACCAACTACTCCGATAAAATTATTTTGAAGACAATTGACATTTCCTTTAGCAAATAAAATAACAGGAAAATCATCACACTGTTTTAATAGTTTAGGATACTCCTCCTCCCAAAACGCGATCACCCGAATGTCCTTTTTTATTATGTCTTTGTATAATGAATAATTATTATGTTCTATTCTAATCTTTTTAATGCTTTCAATAGATTTATCTGATAACTGAGATTTTTGCCAAATTCCTTGTTTGTTTGCCCAAAAGTCCTCAAAATTGAGTTCGTGTTTTATTAGTAAATATATTATTTTTATTGCAGTTTTTCTGCCCACTCCAACAACTGAAAGCAAAGCTAAAACAAATTTCTTATCTTTGAGACAAAAGTGTTTTTTGGAATTAATAATAGTTTGCTCTAAGCTCATATCAAACAAAGCTTAACAAACTATTCTTTAGTTAATTGTAGAAGCTGGCTCTCCATTTTTAATCCAATCAAAGATTTCCTTGGCCACTGGACCAGCATCCTTAGATCCTTCTTTATAAGGATTTAATTCATCACTTTCGACAAGCACAATGACTATTATTTCGTCTGGAAATCCATATTTCTCTACCCCATCAAGCCAGAGTTCTCTGTTTTTAGATGAGGCAGGTGTAGCACTTTCACTACTATTTTTTATTTCATTTCCTAAATCCTCCCTAGATTTTCTTCTCTCATCAAGAGCATTTTTCACCAATGCCTTTGTTCCCAATATTGACGCAAACCAACCATGAGTTTTTCTATAGCCATTAGCATCTTGTGAACCAAACTCAGATGTTCCGGTCTTGCAGGCAACGGCACCATTGTCGAGTTGATCCCTAACAGATAACCCCTCCATAAGAACTGAGGAGTTATTTTCAAAAAAAGGAAAACCAGTTCCTCCAGAGCTACACGCGCCAAGCATACCCTCTAGAACAAGATTAACATTTTCCTCCATTACTCCAACTTCTTCACACCTACTTTTGCCAAAAATACCACCGACACTACTTAATCCCACATTTCCTAGGTCAAAAGTATCCTTTATCAAAGTAGCCTTACAAAGATTGCCATTATTAGCAATAGCTTGAACTAACTGAGCTATTTGAATTGGGGTTACAAGAATATCTCCCTGGCCTATTCCCATATGATACGTATTACCCAAAAACCATCTTTCACCAATAACTCTTTGCTTCCACTCAGGGTCTGGAATAATACCCTCAATTTCTGCTTGAAGCTGAATACCACTTTTTTTTCCTAATGAGAAAAGATTTGCCATCTCTTTTAATTTCTCAGGACCTACCCACTCGGCAACTTTATAAAAATAGATGTCATTACTCCTTGCGATAGCTCTAAGAAGGCTTATTTCGCCTTCTTTTAGACCATACTGAGTGAAGTACCAATTAGCATACGAGTAATCTCCTACTACCAATGTACCTTCGTCCAAAACAGAAGTACTTTTATCAATCTGCTTTCCTTCTAAGCCAGCAAGAGAAGTTATGATTTTAAAAATTGATCCTGGGGGATACGCACCACTCACTACTCGATTAAAAAAAAGTTTCTGAGGATTTGAAAGAAAATCTTGAATAGTGCGTACACGAAGTCTTTCTGTTTCCTCATCAGCAGATGATTCACTTAAAACAGAACTATCAAAAGTTGGAGTACTGACTAAACTCAATACTTCAGAATTTGAGGAATCGAGAATTACCACTGAGCCCTTATTATCTCCCATGGCCCTCAATGCAACTTCAGAGAGATATGGATCTAGAGTTGTTGGCACATTCCGTCCAGGAACTCCAGCTTCTTCCGCAATCAACCGTTGTTTCTCACCAAGAGCATTGATTTCAAATACTTGAGAACTTTTACTCCCTCGCAAAAAACTTTGAAATTCTCTCTCAAGTCCAAATTTCCCAACCTCATCACTTATATGTAATGTCGAATCACTTGATAATTCATCCAAGCTTACGCTACCAACATAGCCTAAAACGTGTGCCATTGACTTTGGGTAAAGATACATCCTTTCCAATTCAGTTCTAATCAAATCTGAATTTTGAGACATAACTTGAAGAGCCTCATCATGAGTAATTCTAGTTTTATCACTATAAAGAGTGTCACTTGAATCGAGTTTGAAATAAACTGGTTTGTTGTAAACCATTGACTGGCCATATCTGTCCAAAAAAACACCTCTTTCTTCTGGAAGATTAACTTTATATGTTTTATTATTATTTGCTAAATTTTCATAGATACTGCCATTTAGAAGTTGAATATCAATCAACCTAAGAAGAAGTGTGGCGAATACAAATACAATCAATCCAAAAATTAACTTATTTTTCATAGTTTGTCAGCCTCCAACTCCACAGCCACAACTTACCTCAATTTCTATCTGAAAAAATTACTCTTTTTGCCAGTAATTCTACCTGTCAAACCGTATTTAAAAAACAAAGTTTTCATTAAGATTATTATCATAAATATTGAACTAATAATAAAATATCCAATAATTCTACCTTCCCAAAAAATCTGAGAAACTACGGCAATTAACATTAATAAACTATAAATAATTAGTAAAACCCTATTTATATCGCTTGCTATTATATTTCCTCCATAACTCACTGCTAAAACTAGAAAATATAATAAAATTAATGAAAACGACAATGACAAACTATAAGTAATCGCCAAAAAGACTGAGCCAAAAACTGGATATACGTATTTACTATAACTTCTATCATTAACAAAAAATATTAATACTAAAGTAAGAAAAATTAGTGGCAAACCCACAACTTTTTCAAACGAAACAACCATCAATAATAGTAACAACTTGATTAACATTGCCAGCAAATTTTTGATAAGTATCATTATTTCACCTCCAACAATATTGCATCATAAAAAGTGATATCTTGAACAACAATTGCCGTCTGAGTAGGGGCTGAAGGATTATTGTCGATAATTCTTAAAGTACCAATTAAAATATTTCTATCTATGCCCTCTTGTCCTACACTCACAACTCTATCGCCATTAATTAGGTCAAAATTTCTTGGAACTTGAGTTAATAAAACATTTTTTCCATCACCATCAATAACTCCTTCTACACCAGACTCAGTTTTGGCTAATATTTTACTATTTCTGTGTCTAGAAAGAAGAGATACTTTGGATTGATAATTTCCAACATCATCAATTGTTCCTACTAACATTCCATTTGAAAGTACCATGTCATTTCTTTCTACACCATCGTTACTTCCTACACCAACTGCCGGATATGCCAATGAAATAATTGGAGCACTTATAATTGTTTTTTGAATTTTTATGTCTCTATTCTCAATAAGTTTCCTAAGTGCTGCATTCTCTTCACGAAGTTTGTCTAGCTCACTAAGCTCAGATAATGACTTGGTATACCTAGACTCCAACTGGTCCATATATTTAAATTTATTAAAGGAAAAAATAATAAAATTGTAAGGAGTTTTGATTTTTTGAACCAATGATATATCAACAGTATAAATTGGCGTCAGCCATTTATTTGCTACCGTTTCAATTTTTGAAAACCAACCAACAAATTCAAAAAGAGCAAACAGTAAAATCAATAAAATAAGTATGACAATTTCCTTCAACTTCATAATCTAAGGCCATTAATTACATCTTTTTTTGGATTACTAGAAACAAATACATCGCATTTTAGTCGTTTACGAATAACGGTGTCTATTCCACTAAGCATACTGCCACCACCGGTCATAAATATACCTCTATCTAGTATTGAAACCGCAGTTTCGGAAGGAAGAGTCGAAATAAAACTTTGAATATCGTCTAAAAGTTCTCCAAATAGTTTATTAAACTCAGTTCTGACATCATCGGAACTAAAAACAATGGTTTTACTTGCCTGACTTATTAAATCCTTGCCATGCAACGCAAATTTATTCTTTTCACTTCCTAATGTACCGACTTGTTTTTTTGCTTCTTCTGCCAAGTGCCAACCCACTACGCACTGGTGTTCAGATCTAACAATTTTTTGAAGTGCTTCTGTTAATTTTATCCCACCCCACTTGAAACTCTTTGATCTAACTAGCTCATCCATTGAAAAAACAGCAATCTCAGTTTTTTTAGCCCCAATATCAATCACGCAAAAATTATTTAACTGTGTTTTATCTCCATTACAAATAGATAGTGCCGCAGCATATGAACTATCAACCAATTTGATTTTGGAAAAACCAACTTTTTTGAGCAAATTATGAAATAATCTTTTTTTTGCAGGAGAAAGGGAACTCATGACCGAAAATTTTCCATTTAAACCAAAAATCATCCTACGAAGTTTGTTTTTTGGAAGTACTTGACTCAGAACAGCCAACAAAAATAACTCAAAATACTTAGTATTAAAAATGGAACCATGTTGAACTGGAAAGCCGATTTCGATTGAACTAGGAGTTTTACCTAGTAACATTAGGGCTTTAGTTCCAACCGCAACAACTGAATCACTATCTTTATGATAGACAAGACACGTTGGCTCATTAAAAATTTCTTGATTGTCTGAAAAAATTCTTGTATTTGCTGAACCAATATCTATATATAGTTCTTTATCATTGAAACTCTTGAAGTTCATGCAGTTAGTATAGATGAGTTATCAAAAAATAATAACTCAATTTTTTTCTGTAGCAAAAACTTTATCTTGTGCCTTGAGTTCTGCTCTTCGAGCTTCAATAGCTGCCTTAATTTGTTCAAATTGAACATTTGAAATTTTACCCTCAGAACGATCATCATCTGCATCATCAAAAATTTGATCTAAGGCATTTTTTGCAGTCAGTATATTATGGAGATGTTCACCAACTATTATTTCTGATCCAGGAATAATTTTTTCGATCACTGGTGATTCTTGTTCAAATTGCATAGGGTCTTTCCTAGAATAACGGCATAATAAGTGCTATATTCTTTGAAAGACCATGCTAAATCGATACTATAAATCTT
>VFLK01000041.1 GCA_009885085.1 Minisyncoccota bacterium | reverse complement strand
TGTTTTGGTAAAAATACAAATACTGTCGTATCTTCAAGACTCCTAACTTCATCCGAGCAGCCACCCTCTATTTTAATGGTATTAATTTCATATTTCCTAGTCTTCATCGATAAATTAATTTGAGCTTGATTATCTTTTGTTAAAAGTTGATTGTAATGAATCAAATAATCAAAAGTTGCGTCATCTCTATCAGGAAGAATATATATTGGATTTTTCATATCAACGCGAGAAATATAGCTTGCAACTAATCTTTCATAAAAACCAATATTTTTAGTATGACTGATGGGATATTTATAAAAATATGCAAAGAAAAAAGGAATCGTTGCGAGCACATATATGACAATTAATATTTTTGAATGCTTTTTCTTAAACAAATCTAAAAACGTACTTGAGCCAATGCCCATTAGTAAAACTATCCCCAAAAACATAAAAGCTGCTCTAAATATTATCCAGGATTGGCCAGTTCTAATCACGTTTGGAAGAGTTCCGATCACAATAAATAAAAGTAGAAAGACGGCAACTTTATAGTCTTTTCGATTGGCAAAAATAAACATAATACTGATTGAAATTAGCGCGATATCAATTAGGTGAAAATATCCGTAATCCAGGACTGTAAAAGTATCCACTGCAAAATCACCCTCTATAAATAGTTTTTTAAGGTCGAATGATTCTAAAAATCTATTGGTCATAGTCGTAACTAAAGCGGTAAATTTATTTATAAAAATACTACTGACCGGAGAACTTAAACTTAATCGTCGTGAGTCATTAACAGAACTGCTTAGTTCATTTTTATCAAAAATTGAGAACTCAGAAATTCTGGCTCCAGATGTTAAATGTGGTAGCCTGACTAGGTAACTAATAGTAAATACAATTGAAAAAATTAATACAGCAAACGCAGATAGTAGATTCTTGTTCTTGAGTACTTTTTTATGGTTTTCAATCAATAATAATAAAAATGTTAGTCCTACTAATGGAACTAGCAAAACCTTGTGACCTTGGTACTGAAAGAACCCAATAAATAAAGGAGCAATTGCCCAAAGTTTTTTCCAATCTTTTAGATATAAAGCAGCCAACATTCCCATTAGATAAAATGTGATGCTAAATAAGGCGTCATAGCCCATTCTAGAAAATTGAAAAATCCAAGGATTGAGTGTAGCGATTACAGTCGTCGCAATAAATACAGTTTTTTCTTTTCGAAGTCTGTAGGCCAATAATCCTAATAGAACTGGCAACATACTGCCAAGAATTATTGAGACAAATTTACTAGCTATAACTGGATTATTTGGAAATAATAAAAAACCTGGAGCAATTACTGTACTGGTAAGTTCAGTATAATATGCATCTGATGGCTCCAAATCCCAAGGTCGCCAGTCACCCTTTAAATCTGTTCCATATTTTATTATACTTTGAGCTTCCGAGCTATAAATTACTTCATCATAAGTTTGAGCACTAGGAATGGATTGGATGCCAATTGTTTTAATAACAAGATTGATAAATAAAAAAATTAATATCCAATGCTTCGTTGTTAATTTATTTTTAATCTGTTCCATACCAATAAACTTTCCATTGCGAATCTACATTAAATACTTTTCTTAGATTTTTATCTTTGAATGCAATCATTGCATATGACTGATCATTACGTAATGTTTGGTCATCAGCTGTAGTAATTACAAATAAATGCTCGCTCACATCATACTCACTTGGACCGCGCAATCCCGTATTTTTCATTCGAATATAATCTCGATATCTTTCTGCTAATGGCGCGTCATCAGGGCTTGAAAGCGCTGCAACGTTAGCATTGTTCAAAGTATTCTCGTGAATAGTATCTATTATAACCTGACTTGCCTGAGTTAAAACTTTCATGCTTGGAGGTACTTTAGCAACAGTCAATTGTGTTTTAATTGTTAAAAAAGAACCAAGAATTAGAATTACAAAAATAAATTTTGCCAAGAATTTATTAAGTTTTTCTTTACGTTGAATTAAAAGCCATACAAAAATAAATGGAACGCTTGAATAGACATATCTCATTTGGAAATCATTTAAGAATATTCCGCCCACAATAATAAATGTTGCTGGTAAGATCCAAGTTATTGTTCTATAGGTATGAGATTTAAGCTCCTTAATTACCAATATTAATAAAGAAAGTGCAAATATATACTGCAAAATAATATTTTGAACAAAGGTTTCGAAATAAACTGAAATGTTTCTTAATAAATGCGACCAAACTAATGATAATGTCAGAACAGTTTCTACGACTGGAGTATTTCCCCCCGATAAATATCTTCCAAAAAACAACCCCGGTGGATTCTTCAGGTCAAACAAAACAAACAGCAGATGTGGCAAAGTATATCCAAACAGCATTAGCATTACTGGCTTAAATTCTTTTTTGCGCAAATATGGAATGGAAATTAATGCTAAAAATGGCGCCGTAGTAAAGATTGCAACGTAGTGATGGTGAAACATTGCTCCAAAGGCAATTCCCAACATTAGAAAACTTGACCAACCAATTTTGGTTCTGTATTCATATAATAGCAATGCCAGAGCTGCCCAAAAAATTACGAAGTGAGGATTCCAAGCCCAACGACTAACTAATACTAATGGAAACCAGATTAATATTAATGCCCCAGCCAAAACTAAATATTTTTTATTAATTTTTCTGACTAGTGCCAACAGCATAATTGCGGTGAGCACACCCAAAAATGCCATTCCATAAACAGGAGAAACTGGCGTAAAATCAAAAGCTATTGCAAACGGCATAATCAAGTAATAACTCAAAGAGCTAAAAACCTTGTCTTTTTCACTGGAAATCGGGCCAACCAAAGAAATTTGTTTATTCTGATAATACTCGTTCATTCTAGCTAAATCACTAGATTCGTCTCTGGTAAATCTGGCCGTACCATCCAAATTATAGAATCTGGTAAAAACAACCAACAGAAAAAAAATGATGAGTAAGGCTTTTTTAGATAATTGTTTCATCTGTGTAATAATAGACTAAGTTCGAGTATAGCGTCAATTATATTCTAGCTCATATACCTAAACTGGTGGCAGTAATTTATAATAACGTGTATTATGAAAAAACACGTGTAAATATGACAAAGTGCAAACTTTTTTTTAAAAACAACATCATAGTAATATTTTCACTACTGTTTGTAGTATTTTTAGGAACTTTTTTACGTTTTTGGCGAATTGACACCGCTCCTAAAGGTGCTTTAATCGACGAACTTCACTTTGGTTATCTTGCAAAATCTCTTATCACAACCGGCAAAGATGAACATGGCGAATCTTGGCCAGTTATTTTTGAAGGTTTTGGCGATCGTAAACTTCCTGCGATGGCATATTTGGATATTCCTTCAGTTGCAATTTTTGGCTTAACCATAGCAGCAATCAGAATTCCATCAGCTCTATCTGGCTCCCTTTTAATTTTAGTTTCATATTGGCTTTTATGGGAAATTACTCAACGCAAGAAATGGGCACTTTTTGCAGCTCTTATTACTGCGATTAGTCCATGGAGTTTTTTCCTAAGTAGATTTGGTTTTGAATCGAATCTTGCATTGCTTGGATTATCAATTGGGCTTGCAGCTTTATTTACCGCTGAGAGAACATCAAAAAAACTTTGGTACATTATTTCGGCGTTGGGCATGGCTCTAACTTGGTATAGCTATATTGCCTACAGACCAATCACCGTTGTAATTCTTTTTGTTTATGCAGTTATGAAGCTAGGATCGGGTTTTAAGGAAAATAAGAAAACTATTTTGTTGATTTTTATTACTTTTATTATCGCTATCTCACCTTTGCTTACTCCAAAAAGTATCAGTGTTAATAATACAAGAGTTGGACAAGTTGGAATTGGTTCAGAAACTGGAACAGTCTTAATTATTAATGAAAAACGAACTTTTTGTGCCACTCAATTGCCTCGCTTGCTTTGCGATATTGCTTGGAATAAACCAACCTACATGTTCAAAGAACTTACGCATAGATACTTAATGGCTTTTTCTCCTGAATTTTTAGTGACTAAAGGTGAACTTTCAACAGATTTCTTAACTGTCGATGCATTTGGACAATTTTTCTCAATTCTATATCCACTAATTTTTGCTGGATTAGCTGGTTTTGCATTTACAAAAAAAACACCACTAACAAAAATTCAAAAATGGATAATATTATTAGGATTATTAATTTCCCCAATTCCTTCAGCTATAGTTGGCGAGCCTCAAAAAGTTCGCATTAGTGCTTTATTTCCATTTTTGTTAATTACAATTACGTATGGAGCAGTTGTTGTTGAGAATTTTTTGAAGACAAAATTATTGCGCACTATTTTTTACCTTGGTCTAATTTTAGTTTTGTTTGGCTACTCGTTTTTATATAACATGGAATATTTTGGTGTCCACACCACTCAATATGAATATAAATATCAATCATACTTGCCAACCTTACATAGATATTTAGATACACTTTCCAAAAATGCAGTTATAAATATTGTTCCTTTTTATTCAGACCCTTTGATGTTCCACGCTTTTTACACCAATATGGATCCAAGTGTTTATCAATCGCTTGCAGTTCTAGATAATTACGATGGTGCAAGTTTTAGACACACTGTTGAACTAGGAAATGTCTGGTCTCATAAATATTCACCAGAATATTTAAGTTGCTGGGGACAGGAAAATAACAAGCAAGTATTTTTTGTAACCAATGTTGAGCAAAAACAACTCAAGTATTCGCATGTTGAAAAATCTGCTAATGGAGTAAATACATACGTTTACGTTTATGATGTCAGTAGATATATGTTAAAGGAAGATTGTGAAACAGCAACGAATTTATAATATTTTTCTGCTTTTAATTTTATTAATAGCATTTTTATTAAGAACAACTAATTTGGGTTCGATTCCAAAGGGATTGCAATCGGACGAAGCTTCATTTTTAATTAATTCAACTTCGATTATGGAAACTTCCAAAGATGAAGACGGAAAGTTTCTACCTCTATATTTGAACTCTCTTATAGACAGTAAACCGGCGCTTTACTCGTACTTGCAAATACCTTTCATTAAAATGTTCGGGGTCACTACATCAGCTTCTAGACTTCCATCTGCATTGATTGGCGTGTTGAGTGTATACCTTTTTTATTCCTTAGTTTTATTAGTTTTTAATAATAAAAGAATCGCATTGGTCGGAGCTTTAATGCTGGCTGTTTCTCCATGGCATATTATGAATTCCAGAGCCACTCAGGAAGTTATCCTAAGTTTTGCTCTAATTATTGCTAATTTTATAGCTGGTCATACTTTATTTTATAATAAGTTTTCGAAAAAATACTTTGTCTTGTTTTTTGCAACGGCTCTTTTGGCAATGTATACATATCACGCAGCTAAAGTCGTCTTAGTTTTATTTTATTTTGGATTAGCATTTTTAGCCCTTTTTGATAAAACTAAAACTAAACTTGAAAAAAAATCTTTGTTAAAATTATCCGCTGTTATATTTATTAGTTTCTTAATAACGGCTCAAGCTGCTTTGACTAGATTTTCTGCAATTGGATTACTAAATGATGACCTGCCAAAGGCTTTAATTTTTGATTATTCTACAAACTCAACTGGCTCAACACCATTACTAGCAATTCGTGCTTTTTACAACAAACCAATTATGTATTTCAAATACTTTTTGGAAACATATCTAGCTCATTTTGATTTGAATTATTTATTTACAACCGGTGGCGCTACCAGAAGATTCAATGTTCCTTTTCACGGCTTGCTATACATGTTTGAATTAGTATTAATTCCATTAGGTTTGTTTTCATTAATTAAAAAATATCCTAAGTTGCTAGTACCCGGACTTTTACTTTTACTTGTTTCTCCAATTCCAGCAGCGCTTACAACAGAAGAAATTCCTAGTAGCATTAGAGCGTTTACGATTTTAATCCCTCTCACAATTGCAACTGCTTTGGGGTTTGAATGGCTTTTGGATAATTTGAACAAGAAAGTTAAATATTTTTTTATTCCAGTGGCATTTATAATTTTAACTTGGAGTGTTGCCTTTTTTGTTCAACAGCTTTTTATTATTATGCCAATTAAAAATACAATTTATAGAAGTCGATCCTATGAAGTTGTTAGTGAGAAAATTGCTCAAATTCAAGATCAATATGAGACGATTCAATTCACAAGTGACCTAAGAGAAATGTATATTTATTTATGGCAACAGAACTTGATTTCTATTGATGAAATTCAATCAAATCCTTTGGCGAGATATAATCATAATTATAATTTAGGGAAATATTATTTCAATCAAAGTAATTGCGAATTTACTGGTGTTAAATCAAATAGCTTGCTTATTGCTCCATACAGTTGTGCAGTATCGCTAACGAAACAATACAGAGAAATTGGGACAGCAAATTTTGATGATGGAACTCCAGGATTTATTTTACTGACTAATTAATTTAGAATCCCCGGTTTAATACTCTGTGCAGAAATTTGGTATAATTCACTTGGTGTTTTTTGAGTCACGTAAACCAGCAAATAATTTTCGTATTCTTTTAGATAACCTTTGTAAGATTCGTAATCAATTGCTTTCCAACCACTCTCAGTTTCCTTAGGCGACATATTCTTTTTGATATTTGGAAATACTTCATTTCCTGAAATAAATGGATTACCAATTTCTTTTACTAACACTACTAAATCACCATTAAGTTGGTTGTCGGCAACGACTTGAAAGGCCTCGTTTGAGCCAAAATATGTACCAAGTGTTTTGTCTTGTAGTAGTGAAATATTAGTTGGCATGGTAAGCACAATATTAGATGAAACAAGATACCTTACTTCATTAGAAACTCTTGGATCTGCCCATAGACCATATTGGTCGTATCTACTGTTGAGATCCTCTGTAAGGACAATATGAACAGTTCGACCAGGATCTGATAAAGTTACTAATCTATTTATGAAGTAACGCATTCCAATAGCATCAACGTCTAAAATATCGTAAGCAACTTTAGACACTGGAGCACGTTTGCTAAATGTGGCAATATCGGTTGCTATATTTAATTGATTACTAATTCTTGAGCCATTTTTAACTGCGAATGAATCAAAGTTAGAAATTGAGTAGATAGTTAAAACTGAGAATATTATGATTAATGTTTCTTGTTTGATTTCTTTTTTATTTATCAGTGGTGAAATTAAATCAGTTGCAAAAACAAACAAGGCTGGTAAAAAAATAAAGAAATAATATTCTGGAGCATTAGATCGATAGAAACTAAATATTGCCGTAACAATTAGAATCCAGAACAGTGCGACAGAGGTGTTTGTATAATTTTTAACTTCCTTTTTGATAAATTGCCAAAGAACAATTGCAAAAAATAAAATCCCAATATAAATGCTAACTTTTCTTTCTAATTCAAAAGGTGTAAAGCTTCCAAAAATTTCAAATGTTGCTTGTATAGCATGAATAAATCTTCCAAAAAATAAAGTACCTCCAATAGTTTCTTTTTCACTCATAAATGAAATTAAGCCTTTGGCGTTTAACCAATCATGTCTGTAATCAAAAATAATTGTAGGCAAAATACTAAATATCAAACCCAAACCTGATGAAAGTAAAGTTACAATTGAAAATTTCTTAAACAATACCAAAGTCAAAAATAGCAAAAATGGAAGTAATAAGCCTGAAAAATGAGCTTGAAAACCTAAAAAACTTCCAATTAAAATAAAAACTAAATCTAAAGACGAAGGCTTATTTTTTTTCAGAATATTCAATAATGGGAAGAAAACCAAACTACTTGCCAAAAGAGTCAAATCTGGATTCCAAGCAATACGATCAAAACGAATTAAGAATGGAGAAAAAGTCCAAATGATTAATGTAATGATTGCACTTTCCAAAGAAATATATTTTTTTATTAAAATGAAGAGTACTGTCCCAGTTATAGCAGCAATAAAAGTTGAGGTAGCAACTAAAGCCCAAGGAGAACTAAAGAAAAATAGAAAAAAAGCCGTTATGTAGTAAATTAAAGGTCCTGTGAACATTTCAGCTGGGCCAGTTCTTGGTCCTATCAAAGTCATGTTTCCCTGTTTAATCAGTTCAGCATTTGTAAGAATTTGAACTTGATCGAATCCAAATGTATAAAGACCTGGCTGATATGCTCTAAAAAAAATTCCAATCAATAGCAGAACGACAATAAACAATTTTTTCATATTTTAATTATAAGTTAATTACTTTCCAACTTCCAACTGAAACGGCTTTTATTTGTTTTTCTGGAGTAGAAAGCATTTCTTTAAATCGGTTCACTAAATGGTCGTCGCTACATAATAGAATATTTATTTTCTCATTTTCTATAATTTCTCTAAATTCTATCGTCTTACTTCCTGTAATAATTTCACGATAAGTATCATCTATGCTATTTTCAGTTCCTAAAATTTCCAATTGAGATGGGTTTGCAAAATATATTCTAGCATTAGTAAAAGTTCTAACCAGAGAACTATTATATAAATAAGATCCTTCTGGACAAATCAAAATCGAATCTGATTCATCTAGATTTGAAAGTAAATTTACTAGCTTATAATCCAAAACATAAGAACTATTAAATTTTATATTAAGAGTTTTTATACTTGTTGGTAGAGATAGGATCAATAAAATCACAATTGTTGCCCTAATAAATAATTTCGATTTGTTACGAAATATTTCTGATAAAAATATAACTAACATTACGTTTGCAAAAATAATTGCGTAATACCAAAATTGGATCGAATTCCATACAGTTCCTTTTTGTAAAAATAACAATGGAAAAATTGAGCTAAATAAAAAGCCAATAAATACATAAAAAATAATTTTCCAATTAATATTTACTCTAAATTTCTTACTCAAAGCTAATAATGGTAAAGCAATAAATACTGAACGAACACCTAGGTTTCCAAGATAAAATACCACCAATTTTTTAAACTCTAATATAACTAGTGCTATCCAGTTCTTTTTAAAAATATAAAAATCTTGCAAAAATTTCCACTCAATGTAATTAACCCTATCTGGACTTTCTATCATGCTGTTTGTGTACCACAAAGGTGAGTAAAAGAAAGTATTACCTTTAAAAAGTGTTATTAGCCAAACGATAGGCAAAGATGCTAATAAATAAACTATGCCCATTAATATTGGCAAAAATGATTTATGTTTAATAAACTCACATAATAAAAAAGTTGCATAAATCACACTTAAAATTGCCCATGCATAACTTTTGAAGCCAATACTGGTGGCGACCAAAATAATTAACATGGCATTTAATAGTATGTAATCATTTTTATTGGTAGAAGTAATTTTTGAAAGTGAGCTAAGTTTATTTATTAAAAATATAACTAAGTAAGTTAGTGCTAACGTATAAATTACCTGAGGATTAACAATCATAACCAGTGTTTGGCTGACCCAAAAACTAGACTCACCCCATGGTTGATCAGGGTGAAATAAAAATGGAATTATATAAGACATACTACCGATAAAAACAGTTGCTCCGACAAGTAAATAACCTGAAAACCTATCTTTCAAATTTCTACCCAAAACATATGCGCTACCAACTAGAATTACAGTTAAGAAAATAACTGAAACCTGAAAATACAAAATAAATTCTGAAATTGTCGTAAATTTAGCAATTCCACTCAAAAACAAATCATAAAAATAATGATAATTATTTAGCATAATTGTATCGGTTGATGGATGTGCTGGTGGAATTGATTTCTGTAAATTTTGAATTAAAGCAATGTGCCAAACGCTGTCATGAACTTCTTGAAAAATAAATGAGCCATCAAAACGTGAATAACTAAAAATAATTGTTGAAGTTAAAATAAAAATGGAAAATAGTAAAAATATGGATCCTAATATATTTGCTTTGAGTGATATAAGCAAACTTTTCAAAATCACTAAGACTGATTTGTATTGAGTTGCTCCAATTAAAAAAATTGGTATTAAAATATAATAAGCATTAATACTAATTAATTGTCCTAAAAAAGCAACGATCGTAGTAGCGAGAGAAATACCAACAAGTGTCCCAAAAATTAGTTTTTCATTAGTTGAAAAATTAATTTTTATTTTTTTAATTAAAGATAAACCAAAGCCAAGATAGCCAAATGCTACTATTAAAATAATAAATATTAATTGAAAAATAATCTGTAAGGCTTGAAGCATTATTGATTACTTTCTGTTTTATAAATCTGGAATCTCATTTTTCCATCTGATCCATTTATTATTTGCGAGACATTTTCTATCGGCAACTCATCAGTGTTGCTGCCTACAATCAGTGCATTTTTTCTAGTCAGATCACCTACATTAATTTTATCCGTAAACTCATATTTAACTAGCGATCCGCCACGATACCAAATTGGATTTGTTTTTCTAACAAATAAAGCATAAATGTATGGCTGTCCATAATCTGAAGTAAAGAGAATTTTATCAACTTCTGGAAAGCCATCTAGTCCTTTTTCATATTTTTGAGCCAATGCAAATGCTTCTAAATAACCATCTTGAAAATCGCTGGCTGATTCTTTGGAAAAAACAGTAAAGTAATGATTTATAAAGACTATTGTCACAAAGATATGAAGCAAAAGAAAACTGCCAATTACTGATTTTATAATAATATTCTGTTCTCCATGCGATCCGATGACTTTTTGATTTATCTCTGACTCTCTAATTTTTGCAATCATCCAATCAACACCATAAATTGCCATCAAAATAAATCCTGGCAAAGCTAAGATTGAACGATTACTGTGAGGTACTTCCAATGAAATTGCAGCGGGAAGCAAGCCAATAATAATTAGGCCAAAAAACACACATTTATATTTATTTAATTGTTTCTTGGTTTCTGAGTTTTTATCTCGGAATGCTCCTCCTCTTATCAAAAAAGAGATTAGTCCAAAGATAGCTAAAATGAAAGTCGACACAGAAAGCACTCCTAGGAATCCTGATCCATGTCTCAAAGTAGTCGTTTCACCAAATATTAAGAAATTTGTAGACAAATGAACACTATAGCTCTTAATAATATAAACTAACTTTTCCAGTGTAGTTATATTTGAGGAAAAAATTGTAACGCCAGCCCTAGTTAGTCCTTCACCGAACAATGAATCTTTAATAAACGGATATAGCAAACCAAGAAATATAAGTGCCGGAGCTATTAAACTTTTGAAATTCTTGACAATTTCCTTAAAAAATAAAACGAAAAAACTGAGCAGTAATAATGGCACCACAACTTTAGCGCTATGATAAGTATAAATTGCAGCAACAAAACTAAGTACAGCTAATAAAGATTGCCAAATATTTTTAAAATTATTTCTAGAAAGCTTAATTAAAAATAATAAACCCCAGATTAAAAATGTTAATGCCATACCCGACTCAAAACCAGCTCTAGAGTAATGAAGGTGCCATGGAGAAGTAGTTATTAATAGACCAGCAAATAGTGAGTAATACCTTGAATATCTACGTCCTTTGAGTACCTCATCAACCAATAAAATCATTCCAAAAATACCAATTATAGAAAAGATCGCGAACGGTAATCTTACTGCAAATAAGTTCATCCCAAAAATGAAGGTAAAAATTCCATTAATATAGATTGCCAAAGGAGCTTTATAATCTCCAAAAGACTGAAAACTAACTGGTAATCTTTGTAGCCACTCATCTCTCCTGGTATTAAAAGTTGCAAAGCCGTTATAGCCAATAGCTGCCTCATCCCACGTCATGCCGTGAGGGACAACACCCAACTTATAAAATCGTAAAATTATTGAAAGAACTAAAATTAATAAGACCAAAAACCAATACCATCTTGACCCAGGTTTTTTATTCATAATTTCATTTTACCGCAATTTACCTCTGCAACCAACTAGTACTTCAAATCTTAGAAATGCTATAATTATTTATGAATAAAAGAGCTCTCTTGATCATTTTAATCCTTAATCTTATTCCCTTAGTCAAATATTGGTCTTTATTTTCAACTCTAACAAATATGCAATACTATGAGAATTTGTATGCTAATTCTCAATATGTTCTAGGCGAAGCCTCACCACATAAAATTGATGATAACGAAGTATATATTTATGCTGGCTACACCTACGCAAAAGGCGATGATCCCACATTAGTTAACTTCGAACACACACCATTAGCAAAATACTTCTTGGGCTTTTCATATTTTTTAACAGGCAATTCAGTTCTACTTAATATTCCAATGTATTTCTTAATCCTTTTATTATTTTATATTTTAGCTTCGAGATTTATTAAAAATAAAAATATCATTTATGCTCTTCTGGTTTTGGTTGGCACTCAAAAATTATTTTATTTAAATGTTTCACAAGGAATGCTAGATTTGCCTAATTTATTTTCAACGCTTTTATTTTTTATCATTCTAACTGGCAAACAAAAAAATATTTTAATTAAATATTCTTTACTGGGAATTTCTTTGGGAATATTTGCAGGTACACGCTATCCATTTCCATCAATTATATTATTGATCGTGCCGCTAATTATTTGGGCAGTAATTAAAAAGGAATTTAAGTATCTGTTTTTATCGGCGGTCGGATTAACTGTCACATATTTTGCAATGTACATTGTGTACTTTAAAAACCACAACCTGTCAGAATGGCCAAAGTTCGAATGGTACCGATTTATTTGGTTTGCAGGCAATAGAACAATTCCAAAGTTTTTAATTTTCCAAACAATATTTCTAGGTAAATTTATGGGATGGTGGAATAGTGAATGGCAGAAAATCGCCACATGGAATATCTCATGGCCACTAACTTTTGTCGGCAGTATTATTGCTACCTACAAAAATAAATTCACTTTGCCCAACTCAATGATTCTTATTTTTACTTTTGGATTAATCTCTTTTTACGCAGTTGCCTCTGCTTCATATGACAGATTTTTAATTTCAATCATTCCATATTGGGCATTAGTTTTAGGAATTGGCTTGGACAACATTTCAACAAAATCAAATATTTTTGCAGAAATTAAATCTTCACTCAAAAAGAAGAATCATTAGAAAAAATAAAAATTTAGAAATTTCTTAACTTAGTATAAAACATGCTAGATAAATACCGTATTGATTCTACAGGGTGAAGTGCGCAGTATCCAATGTTATTTTTGCAATCTGGAGCAAAATAAACAGTTTCTTTTTTATCAATAAGATCATCGACTTTAAACTGCACTTCATATTTACCGGTCTTATTACTATAAATATCCAAGAAAGTAGTTCCGTTTGCTTGCTTTTCGTGCAAATCAATTTCATCTGGCTCTGGAGTCACAATAATTTCTGGTTGAGATTCATAATTTGTCGCAAACCCCTTATCATCCTTAGGTATAAATACAAACCTAACCGGATTTTTCCCAACAACAGCGTACTGATTATGCGCATAGAAAACAGACTTTAAATTATCAATTATTCGATCTGTAATTTCTGGAAAGAAATATGGATAATAATCTTCCCTTAGTTTGCTAAAAACATTATCATCCAAAGGACTAACCGCAATTTTGCAGTCAACTGAAGAGCACGCAACATCCATTGAAAGCGACGTTTCCTTAGTATTATCTTTAATATTGTCATCTTTAAAAACTATTTCAAATCCTTTCCAACTTTTGTTTACTTTCAAGAAGTCACTTTGATCCAACATTAAATCTTTGGAAGAGACAAGAAAATTAGTACTCATTTGATCTTCAGTAAAAGTAATTTTATTTGTTTTGTCATCTTTGTCCAACCAGCTCAGAACTAAATCGCCGCTAGTAGTTCTAGAAAAACCTTGTATTTCTTTTACGTTTTCAGTGAGATTTAATCCATCAAAGAAAGTTGAAAAATCGTTTCGTGAAGATTTAGCCTCGAAGTTAACTTTTTGCATTTCAGGTAAATATTTTTTGCGAAGACTATGCAAAAAACTTTCTTTAAACGAAAGATTAATCGGCTCACTCATTGAGTACTGCTGTGAAGCATTAAAAATAAATGGCGTTACCCAAAAAGCTAGATCCTGAGCAACATAATTATTGTATGGATCTTCTAAATTTTCATTGGTAATTCTAAGATCAGAAATGGAGAGCTTGTTATCTTTTAAAATCAATCGGGCACGATAGTTTTTTGTATTTACCCAAAATGATTTTACGTAGGAGTTATTTACCAGATCATTTCCTTCAAGTCCAACAACCGCCTGAATATTATTTTTAGCAAATAGATTAAACTCAGAAACTGTCATCGTGGTAATTTCGCCATCATCTTTTATAGAATCAATTTGCCTAGCATATTCATCCTGAAATTGTTGAGCCATGGAATTTTCCAAACCCAACAATAAAAATCCATAATTATTTTGTCTTTGGTTAATCAATTCATTTTTAAGATTTCTAAAGTAATCAAAACCTCGGTTCCCAATCGCATAATCATTTGGTTGGGTAGTAAATGAATTAGTGCTATCTCCATAGTTAAACATTGGATCGGATCCAGTTTGTCTCAAAACTAGAGTCTGGTTTTGATTTTGTTCCTGGTTCTGATTGCGCCCACCAGATTTTCCACTGTTATTTCCTCCACTTACAAATAACCAATTTTTACTTGCAAAATATGGATAATGTACTGGGCCTCCGGACATCGTGTAGCTATCAGTTCCCCATTGTTCTCTGGTAATTTGATGTGTGAGTACTCCATATTTTTCATTCATGTAATTAACAGAGTCTGTATCCATAATCCAAGCTGTTGCGAACTTTGGATATTCCCCGAAAACTCCTAGAAACTCCTCCATATATTTATCAATTATTTTTTTGCGATCTTCAAACTCATAACCAACGGTGTAAACATATTGAGCTTTGTACCAATCGGTAACATCTCCTTTATATAGAACACCAGCATCTTGAGCCAGCTTAGGTGTAATTTCTAAAAAAGCTCCCAGTTCATACTTAATAGTATTATTGAATTGGTTGATGCCTGCGATATCATCAGCATTCAGATCTTTCAAAATTTTCACATAAGCTGGATTTAATAGAGCATCGTAGCGCAAAGAAAAATTTCCTTTAAGCTTATTGCTCTTTAACGAATCTATTTGTTGAACAAGCGCCTTTTCATTGCCAGTATCGCAACACTCATCACCTCTAACCTGATTAATAATTAAAATTACTTTTTTGTAATCATCGTTAGCAAAATCGGTGTTGTTGGCAATATCATAACCACTAGCAGAATCGCCATCGTCAGTAATAGTTTCATCGCTAGCAGCAACCTCATCGCCAGCCAAAACGCTACCAGAAACCAACTTTAAAAATAGGGAAGTAATTAATAAAAAAAGAACAAATCTTTTTATCATAGAGCTTCTTGGGCCAAACTTTTCTTATGTTTGTAATCCCAATATGGTTTCCAAACCCAATAAGAAAATTTCTGGAAAATATTTCCGTTTTTGAGCACAAATTTATGAGAATTATTCCAACTCATAATATTAATCTTGGATTTGCCGAATGCCTCAGTATTTGTAGTTTCATGAACGTGATAAACCACGGCTTCCTCATCGAAAAGAACTTTCCAACCCCGTTTTCGGGCTCTAAATGAGAGATCAATATCTTCCCAATATGCTGGGTAATATAGTTTGTCAAATCCGCCTAATTCAAGATACTTTTTGCGATTAAACATCGCTGAACCACCGCTTGCCCAAGCTGTAGCTCCCGACCTAAAACTATCTGCTTTTGAATGAACAAAAAATCCTTGCGAAAACCAAAGCTTATTCTTTCCCGATTTATCTCCGGATTTGTTTCTTTCATACTCCAAGCAACCAACGGCAAAAACATTTTTATCAGAAAAATTAGTTAGTAACTGGTCTACTACATTTTTTGTTGGCTTGACATCACTATTCAACAAAAAGATATTATCGTTGCTGGACATTGCGACTCCCAAATTTGAAGTTGCTCCGAATCTCAAATTCACCAACTGCGAAATTAATAAAACCGTAATTTTCTTTTTTCCTTTAGAATCAGCAACTACCAAGTCGTTGGCATACATTTTGAACTCAACCTTATTTAAATCAGGATTATATATTTTTGGTAAATCACCTTTATTAAAAGATTTCTTAATTAATTTCAACTTAAACTTTTTGACCATCCAGCTAACTGAATCGTCGGGACTGCAATCATCAACGACAACTAGTTCATCACCATTTCTAAGTGAATCAATTACTGAGGGTAAAAATTTATTTAAAAGATTTTTCCCATTATAATTTGGGATAACTGCTGATACGTTTTTTTTCATAGTCTGAAGCCCTTCTGATTTCCACTACTAAAACATTTTCCATAAGTTTTCCGCAAAAACATTCTCGTCAAACTTCCTAGCTTGAAGTAAAATTTTCTTGTGAATTTCAGCACTATCAAACTCTCCATCAAGCACCTTAAAAGTATTCTGAGCACACTGATCCTTTGTTATCCAAAGTAACTCAGAAAGTACACTGCCCATTATTTCTACTTGTCCGCCTTTGCCTATAACAATTGGAACACATCCAGCAGCCATTGCTTCAATTGTAGTTATTCCAAAGTGTTCCATTTTTTCTGGTGAGATATTTTCATCAACTTCATACCCAGTTGAATGCCAATAAATCCTTGATTTATGAAAATTGATTAGCAGAGTTTCACGTGAAATTTCTGTTAAAAACTCAATAGGGTAGTCCTTAGCTGACTCCACTATCTCATCAAAATAATCTTGATCTTCTACGCTACCTATCAAAACTAATTTCCAGCCTCTCATCTTTTCAGGAGATTGCTTGGTCATTAATTTAAATACATCTACTAACGCATCCTGTCTTTTACTGTGTAACTGTTTAAAAAATCTCCCCACATTCAATATAATTTTCTCTTTCTTAATTTTGCCACTTGGATTTGCTTTTAAGATTTCCTCAAAACTAACTTTTGGATTGTGAACAAAATCAACATTTACTCGCCATTTTTCTTCAATTACTTTTTTAGTAAACTTAGAATTAGTATTTTTTATATTCCAGTTATATAGTTTCAATCGGTCTAAGAATGAAGATTTGCTATCAGTGAATGGAATTTGAATGTGAAGATTATTAGTTGCAGCCATACTAAAAAATAAACTACCGTCAGTCGCATAATATAAATAATCAAATTGCTTAGTCCACCATAATTTTTCCAAGAAACTACCGGTTGGAATTGGAGAATACACAAATTTCAAATCGTCCAATGAATAACTAAGAAATTTTTGATACCCTGCTCTCACCTGCTCAAGACTTTTTTTCTCGTCTCTATTTATTGCAATCACAACGTCATGTTTGGTCGCAGCCAAAGTAGCTACATCGAAAAAATGTCTTTCGCCACCACCAAAATGTTTAGGAACGTATGGGGAATAAAAGCAAATTTTCATAATCGTTGGCTTTTTGTTAGCACCAATCCTTAATTTTTCGTCGATCTTTAACTCGGTACCGATTTTATTTCGTCAATTTCGATCCTGTTTATCTTTTTTCCAAAGATTAGCTACTTCATCTTCTTTTTTGTCATATTTTTCTTGAATAGATGGCTTTTGTTGTAACTCCCAAACCTGTATATAAACTAAAATTCGGTTTATTCCCTGAATCAAAGCTTCAATTAGCCCTTCCAAACCATCTTTGTAACCCTTTTTCAAAATGGCTCTTCTAAAAAATTCCATACAACCTTTTCTCATCAGCGTGAAAAAAGTTACAGGAGCAATATTAGATTTATAAAGCTCGCTGGCCTCCACAGGAGTCCAATTAGCTGTTTTAACTAAACCCGACACTGTATTTCTATGAGTAAAATGCAGTAACTTTGTTTTGAGATCTAGTAACTCTCCCTTAAAATTTGGGCTTTCGTGTATATCACCTGTCCAGCCCATTAAACTATTTTTTTTGAAGACTCGCTCAACTTTATCGTCTTGCCAGCCACCCCATTCAAATTTTTTACCAAAATAAATATTTTCTCTTGTTAACCTAAAAATTTGAGCATCGGTCGTTTCAATAGTTACCATAATTTCTTTAGCCAAAGTAGGCGTAACTCTTTCGTCAGCATCTACGTAAATAACCCAT
>VFLK01000029.1 GCA_009885085.1 Minisyncoccota bacterium | reverse complement strand
ATGCTTCTTACATACCAGCCCAAGTGTTTTCTCATCGGTAAGAAATTGTATCTAGGTTTGTCTGAGTAGACCTGCTCAAAGATTTGTGAATGTTCGAGAGCAATTTCAAAAATAGTTTTTTTTGGTGGAGAATTGCTATCTAATTTTTCTTTTTCGTTTCTAAATATAAATGGGTTTCCAAAAGTTGCTCGACCAATTAATACTCCGTCAACGCCATAATCTTTTATTTTTCTTTGAGCATCTTGAAAATTTTGAACGTCGCCGTTGCCCAAGATTAAGGTTTCTGTTTGATGGCAAAGATCAACTGCCTTTTTGATTTCATTCCAGTTGGCATTGCCAGAATATTGTTGTTTTAATGTTCTGCCATGAATTGCGATTGCCGCTGGTTCCATTTCCAGTAATGTGGCTATCCAGTCTTCAACCACTATGCTTGAATATCCAATTCTGGTTTTTACACTTACTGGTATACATCTTGGAGATTGATATTGTTCTGGCAGTAATTGATGAAGTTTTTCGACTTCATTTGAGATTGCATCCGAGATATCTTCACAGTCCCTTGCTCTTTTGCCCTCGACATAATCTTGAATTCCAAGCTTTGTAGCTTTTATTATTTCTTGAGCCAGATTTGGTGTTTTAATTAAAGCCGCGCCAGATCCAGAGTGATCAACGCTTTTTGCTGGGCATCCCATGTTAATATCAATGCCGTCAAATCCAAGTTGACAAAGAATTACAGCAGTTTGTCTAAAATATTCTGGAGTTTTTCCGTAAATTTGGGCGACAATTGGTCTTTGAGATTCGTCATAAAGAAAGTCTTTTAAAAGTGTAGTTGCTCCATGACAAACCCCTTCAACATTTGTGAATTCTGTATAAATTATTGATGGCTTGCCGTATTTTTTCTGAATAAATCTGTAAGGATGATCAGTAACACCATCCATTGGAGAAAGACCAAATATTGGTTTTTCCAATTTTGTCCAAAAATTGTCTGGATTGTTATTCTGATTGCTATTTATGTTGTCGTTCATTTATTCAGGTATTATACCTTCTATTTCAAGTAATCTTTGATTTAGATATGCTTTTCCATGTTCGGTAAGCTGAGGAGAGTACCAATCAACTAATTGTTGAAGTACATCAATATATCTAAGCAAGTTTTCATTTGAGCTTATTTTTCCAAACTCAGCATATTTTGATAGATCGACAACAACATAATGTTTTTTTATTTCACTTAATTCAAAAAGTTCAGAGATATCATTTAACAGGGTTTGAAAATTGATGTTTTTTTCAAGTCGAGATTCATTTTCATTATCGTATATTATTTTAAATTGAATTTTATTTTTTCCAACCAATCCAGAATATGATAGGACTGATACATTTCCATCTTTGGTGTAAGCAAAAATTGTTAGATCAAATGGCCCAAACTCATCTTGAGATACTTCAATAATATAGTTGCCCCTGTTGGGTTTTTCAATTTCATGAATTTGAAGTGTGGGTGAATTGTTTTCAGTAAATCCACCACCAGCTATATTTTCGTCACTTACAAAATCGCTTAGGTAATCTTCATAAACTTGTAAATTATTGATTTCTGATTGGTTTTCATTTTGGATAGTTACATCTAGTGTTGGATCATGATTTATGTGAATATAGCTAAGATCGGTAAAAGTTGGTTCAAGAGTTCTTGTTGAAAGTAATTCATTTTGGTGTTGAGAAAATGTCTCAAAATTATATCCTGGATCAGTAATATAGAGGTCATTTTCAACTATTCCATCACCAACAAGAAAATGACCTGGAATTTGTAATACAACTGGTCTACCAGCATTAATTTCTGCTGTTGCTGTCGTTAGATCATTACCAGGAAATCTTTTATATTCAAGCTTGGGTGTGGAATATGTTTCATTGATAAGTTTTGTTAGTCTTGTAATTGCCATCCAGTTAACAAGACCAGAACCTATATAGCCATCAGGCTGAGATTTTAGCCAATTGTTTAGGGTTGATGGATTGACAACTTCATTATTGGGCATCATCTCAATTCCGTGAAAATTCATAATCATAGATATAGATGAGATCAAACATCCCCAACTATCAATGCCGTATTTGTCAGACCATTCTTTGGCAGAATCATATTCTTCGTTGGCCCAAATTGGATCGGTTTGTTTTAGCAGAGTAATATTTAATTTATTTATTAAGATCTCAGTAATGTTATTTATTGATTTAACAACTATATTATCGTAAATTGCATGGGTTGGATAAACAGATCCAGCTCCTGCTTTGATTCCAATTTTCCCATAATCATTATCAAATGTGGGATCTAATACATTAATTACTTCTTGATCATTGATGAAAACTATAATTTTTCCTTCATTGAGGTTTATTGAAACATGATTAGTAACATCGTTTACGATATGAGCATATCCAGTATTGTCCCAAACCACTACACCATTTTTTACATGAGATAAAATGTATGAAGTTCCAACGAAATGAATTTCATACCAATTTAAAACATCTTTAAAACCAAATGAAATATTTTTATCGGCTCCTTGAATGTATTTATAATCAAGCTCATAAATAATATTTTTCCATTCAGGGTTCCAATATAAATCTTTCGGTACTAGCTCGGCCAAAGTAGACCTGGTAGTAATAAAAACATCAGCTTGATTATCCACAATGCTCCAAAAATCAAAGCGGTTGCGTACTGATTCCCATTTATCAAATCCATTAGAGAAATCATCTTCAAACAATATCGTATCTGCCCGAACTGGAAAATTAAGTCTAAAAAAACAAATTAAAAATGCCAAAATAATCATGATTAATCTAGTGATTTTTATTAGCATATTCGATACCTTTAATACATGCTTTGTAGTAGACTTAGATAATAAGTTTGTATTAAATATCAAGAATCTTTCAGATACCTTGCATAAGAACTAGTTCGTAAAAATATAGAAATTTATGAAAATTGTTCATCTAGCTAAATATTATTTACCTCACTTAGGTGGGGTAGAGATTCATCTAAATGAAATAAATTCTCTCTTGGTTAAGATGGGGCACGATGTTACCGTAGTTGTTTTAAAGCACAATTCAAAATTAGCAGATTCAACAATACTTAATGGCGTAAGAGTAATTAGAATTACAAACGAAGTTGAAAAAGAACGCTCGTTTGAAGTTAAACAAGAAATATGGAACTTTATTAAGAAACATCAAGATGTATTTTTAGAGGCAGATGTAATTCATGTTCATGACGTTTTTTGGTGGATTTTACCAATATACAAATTAGTTAGAAAAAAAGTATTTATTACCTATCACGGTTGGGAGACAGAATACCCAGTGAGATTTAATGCAAAGCTTCAAAGGTATGTTTCTTCAAAACTCTCTCGTGGATCAATCCATGTCGGTTCGTGGATTCAAAAATTCTATTTCGATAAACCTAATTATGTTACTTATGGAGCCATTAATGCAAAGCGATTAACAAAATCCGGTATAAAATCCCATTCTCATGATTGCTCCCAAATAAACATTGCCTTTATTGGAAGATTATCTAAAGATAATGAAGTTGAAAAATACATTAAAACAGTAGAATTATTAAGGAAAATGGGTCACAAAATAAACATTGTTTGGATTGGAGATGGTGAATATCATGATAAATGTGAGGCGCTTGGGGTTGTCACAGGATTTGTTAAGAATATTAGTCAGTATTTTGTAAATAAAGATTTGATTTTTTCATCTTCATACTTATCAATTTTAGAAGCGCAGTTAATTGGAAGTAACGTTTGCTCATTTTATTCAAATAATTTAAAGAAAGCTTATCTAGAAAGTTTTCCAGGAAGTAAATTTCTGTTAATTGCTAACACACCCGAGTCAATGGTTAGTAAAATTTTACTGTTATTTAATTCTCCGAAATCGCAAAACATAGCCAAATTGGAGGGAAGAGAATTTGCAAAACAGCAGACATGGAGTAAAGTTTTGAATATTTATTTAAAACTTTGGAATGAAGGTTTGCCAAATATTTCTGATTGAGATAGCAACAACATTTGATCGATAATTAACAAATAATAAGATATATCAAGTATAACTTGTACGGCTCAAAATTGACAACTTAGTATTATTATTTTAATATTTCCCCAACTAATATTGCATTAGCATTCGAAAATGGTTTATTGTATTTTTTTGTAAAAGCATTCTTAGAATCTGTTTCAATCCAAGTATTAAATTTTGAGTTTCTAGTTAAAAAGTATAGGTTCATGGCCGGCAATTTTTTGTCAATAATTTGTTTGTCTAAAATTTTATTGTAAGAAATGGGTACTGTGAAAATTAATTTCCCTTTTTTATTTAGAAATGTAGTCAGACGTTTTAAAACTTTAATAATCTTTTTTGGATCTTTAACTGCTTCGTCATATCCAACGTGTTCTAATGTAGAAATTGCAACGATTAAATCAAACTTAGATTTTGGTTTGTAAGATACGATATCTTCATTTATTACTCCTGGTGCTTTTTCATATTTATCAACAACAGTATGCTTAATTTTTACGTAATGAGAAAGCACATTTCCAATTTCAAGAATATTTGAATTTTTTAGTTTATTTATTTCATTCAGAATTATTGGAACCTCAACAATTCTTTCATTTGAAAAAGTAGCATTATATGGGTGTATAAAATATGAATACTTTTTTTTATTGAAAATAAACTTTCTAAAAAAAAGAATAAATTTGGTTAAATTTAATCGTTTATTTTTTATGATTGTAAGATAGGACATAATTGGCATATAAAGATATAATACACTGAGAAAACTATTATTTATGAGAAAAAATTTAAATAACCAAATTAAAATCAATCTTGGCTGTGGACAGGATAAAAGAGAGGGATGGATAAACGTAGATGTTTTTTCTAAGTTTAAGCCCGATGTTTTGCATGATCTTCACGACCCATTACCATTTAAAAATAATTATGCTGATTATGTTTTAGCTCAGGATATCTTGGAGCATTTTACTCGAGAAGAATTAGATGGTGTTGTTTCTAGTATATCTAATGTATTAAAAATTGACGGCCTTTTGGAGGTTAGAGTTCCTAATCTAGATGATATTTTTGAAAGATTTGAGAATGACTCCGAAACCAGAAATGAGTTTATTTATGGTACAACTTTTGAAACTGGAACTTTCGGAGCTCATAAAGTTGGGTTTACCAAGCAAATGTTAATTGTTTTAATGTTGAGACATGATCTAGCTATCGTAAGTTTCAATAAGGTTCAGACAAATTTTGTCGTGATATTTAAAAAACAAAAAGAAAATATTAAAAGGAAAAAATTAGTTTATGTAAATCAAACTTTGGGCATGGGAGGTGCTGAAGTTTTTATGAGAGATCTATTAACGAATCTTTCATCGATGGGCTGGAAAATAACTGTTTATTCAAACAACATTAGATTTAGAGAAATGTTGTTTGGTTCTAAAATCAAAGTAGAAAAAATTACTACAATTGTGGATATTATTGGCGATTGGAAGGGCTTAATTAAAGGTTTCTTTTTATGGCCATTTCTGTCAATTGAGTATTTAAAGATTATTAAAATAGAGAACGATGCAGACATATTTTTATTATCTGGATTTATTGAAAAAATTATTTTCTCTCCCTTAGCAAAAATATTTAAAAAGCCTAGTGTTTGGATTGAATTTGGGCCAATGACCACTATTTTTGCGAAATTTTTTAGATTACCAAAAGTTCTATATTTTTTGGTTAAATCGATGCCAGAAAGAGTTATTACCTCTAGTTATAACTCAAGAAATAATCTGACTTCTGTTGCTAGAATTTCATTAGCCAAGTTGAGGGTAGTTGCTTGTGGAAGAAATTTAGAAATATACAATCCTATATTGGATCTAAAAAAAAGTACAAAACTTAAAACGATTAAAAACTTAGTAGTTTGTGTATCTAGAATGGAACCAGGAAAAGGACAAGATCTATTAGTTAAAGCCTTTTCTAAGGTACTTAAGGTCATTCCAGAAGCAAAATTAAGAATAATTGGCGAAGGTGGTTTCAAAGAAAAAGTTGCCGCTGAAATTAAGACATTTAAGCTTGAACAAAATATTGAGTTAGTAGGGTATGTAAAAGATTCTATGAATGAGCTAAAAAGGGCTCAGGTGGTTGTATTTCCATCTGTTTGGGCTCTGGAAGGTTTTGGTTTGGTACTAATTGAAGCATTGAGTTTGGGAAAACCTATTGTTGCTTTTAATAAAGGACCAATTCCTGAAATTATAAATGATGGTGACAATGGTCTTTTAGCTAAGAGCCATGATACAGATGAGTTAGCAAAAAAAATTATTGAGTTATTAAGTTCATCAAAATTGAGAAATAGGCTTTCAAGACAAGCAAAGCTTGATTTTAAAGAAAAATATACAATTGAGATGATCGGTGAAAAATACAATAGAATAATTCAAGATTCAATTTGTTACTTTGATGCCAAGACGTTATGAAAAAAGTTTCACTTATTGTTACTATTTTAAATGAAGAAAAAACAATTTCATCATTACTAGATAGCGTTCTAACTCAAAAGACTATTCCAGACGAACTCATCATTGTCGATGGTGGCTCAGACGACGCATCTGTCCACCTTATCAAGAAATTTATCAAAACTTTGGTTGCAAAAAAATCAAAATTGTCTGTTAAAATTTTTATAAAAAAAGGCAATAGAAGTGCTGGACGTAATTTTGCTATCAGCAAAGCAAGCTTCCCTTGGATAGCGGTCACTGACGCTGGCTGTACACTCGATTCTGAGTGGCTACAGGAGTTACTAAAAACACAAAAGCGTCAAGGAACAGAAGTAGTTGCAGGTTACTATTCAGCCAAGCCAAAAACTGCATTTGAAGAAGCGGTAGTGCCATATGTTTTAGTGATGTCTGACAGAGTTGACGAAAAAAACTTTTTGCCAGCCACAAGATCAGTGATATTTAGTAAAGACATTTGGAAAAAAATTGGTGGTTTTAACGAAGCGCTCAGCGACAACGAGGACTACGATTTTGCAAGAAGACTAAAACTTGCCGGTATAAAAATTGGCTTTTCGATGAAAGCTATCGTATTTTGGCAACCGTGTTCAAACTTAAAAAGTTTCTATAAAATGATTTTTAGATTTGCGCGTGGCGACATTTATGCGGGTATTATTCGACCGAAAGTTTTTTTAATTTTTTTACGATATTTGATCGGAATTTCGGTTTTAATATGGGGGTCAGTTGAGCTAAAATCAACTGGAAGTTTATGGATTATGTTTGGGATTATACCTTTAATTTTGATGCTTTATATTTTGTGGTCAATATACAAAAACTATCGCTATGTACCAAGGGGATGGCATTTGCTTCCATTACTACAAATTACTTCAGATTTAGCTGTTATGATCGGTAGTATTTCTGGCCTAATTAACCGATTATAATTTTTACTAATCTCCTTCGTGAAGATTGCCAAAAACAGCGTCAACAATTGGTGTTTTTAACAGTTCGCTTAATTTTTTTGATTCGCTCTTTATTTCTTTTATATCATTTATATTTTTTAATTTTCCATTTTCTAACCAATATCCCAAAGTAAATCCATTTATTGAAATATAAATGAGTTTGTTCTTGCCAATATTTTGTTGCCAAACTTCACAGTCAATCGTGTGATTATTTTCATTACCTACTCCGTGATAATTAATTAAACGATGAAGTTGAAAGATTGACTTCCAATTGTGTTTGGATTGAATAGTAGCAGGATCACCGTGAGATAATGATTTGAATAGTTCGCCCATCATCTTAGGTCCAGTTCTTTCAATCGTAAATGTAGACATGTAACTGGGAACTATATGTTCAATAATACTGTCTATAATTTCCTTATTTAAATCTGCTTTTTCTAGCATGCTATTTATAACAACGATTGTGTCATTTTGATTTTCTAGAAATATCTGATTTTCATTAAGAACTTTAACTATGTCGCCCGGATGAGTTTTTTTAGATTGAAGCTTTTCTTCATTCGGAAATATTTGAGTTATAAACTTTGACATCGCTAACGGCCTTAACATCATTTTTTGTGAAATGTGCTTTATGATTGAAAACCCGATTATATCTATCGCTCCATTCAATTTTTTTAATTCGTCTGACCATTCAGAACTTGTTTCTAATCCATCCCAGCTTGTTAATTTTGGTCCTAATAGTAAAAATCCTCCGTTATCTCTTTTGATAGAAAAAACTCCTTCAATTGAATGAATCTTTTCGTTTGGATCAATTAGCAGAACTGTTCTTAACCATTTAATAATTGCCTGATTATCATTTTTTATTAAATTTCTTAAAATATACAAACTTATTTCATTTACATTTCCGTTTTTAATAACTTCACTCAATGGCCTTTTATCAATTCTATTTGCCTCTTTAGGGAATTTAAATTCTTGTTTTTTTTTGATCATATTCTAATGAAACACTTATTTCCTTCTGCGGGATAATCTGTTCTTCTTTATAATTTAGTGCAGTATTTCTGGGGCTGTTATCATCAAACACGATTACTGCCTTAAATTTATATCTGGATGGTTTACTTTGATTATCTATGCCTTCAAATTCTAACCTAAAGCCACCACCTGCTCTTACCAATTCATTGCATTCATCTTGATTATCAAACCCTTTCATTGGAACTCGATCTGAAACCGGTTGAGAAAAAATATCTACGTGCATTCCAGAATTTATTCTATGTATTTTACCTTTAATATTAAATCCAATTAACTTATTTTTTTTATTTAAAACTAAACCATTATCAAGAGTATCATTTGGATCTCTTATAAATTCCTCACCAGAAACGCGATGCGAATTTCTCCCCAAAATTACAACTGGATTGTTTGAACCCTTTTGTTTTCGTCCAATTAATCTTATGTGTACGAAATGACCTTTCAGTAATTCACGATCAATTTTTTGAAGAATTTCGTCTCTTAATAAATCTATTTCTGCAGTTTCTGATTCAAGTGGGATATCTGAAGGATAATTATCGTTTACTCCATCATGAGTACTAAATCCAAAATCTTTTCTCATTTCAACCTCAGCATCTTTCACTAAAAGAGGTTCTTTTGGAATAATTTTTAATAAATTAGCAGCTCTTCTTATTTCCATTTCAGCTAGACTAATTTTTCTATGATTTTCCACTTTTAACATTTGTTAGATTGTAATAATTAAGGGTCTTTCCTAGAATAACGGCATAATAAGTGCTAT
>VFLK01000012.1 GCA_009885085.1 Minisyncoccota bacterium | reverse complement strand
TGTGAGAAACGAAACAATGAGGGCAACGATCAACATCGGGACCATTGTATCTGGCATTGTAAGGTGACCAGGATTCAAAAATAGAATAGCAATCCCGAGTATTGCGATGGCACTGATGGTTTCAACAATCATATTACCTTTCTATTGTAAACAATTTCTCAACAGTCGTGTTGAAAAACTTTGCAATTTTTAATGCAAGTAATACGGATGGGGTGTAGTTACCTTTTTCAATCGCGATAATTGTCTGGCGAGTTACTCCAACAGTCTGACCTAGCTCCTCTTGAGTGGTTTTGTTTTTATTTCGATGTTCTTGAACAGAGTTGCTAACAATTTGACTCATAGTATCGGTATTTTACATTATTGAACATTCTTTGTTTTGATGTTTACAATTCAATAGAATATGTATTAATCTCACTGATTTAGTCTCTTAGTGACCAAAAAGCTAATATTGTGACCCCAAAGCAACTCAGTTTAAACCTTTTTTAGAAAAACTCGAGAGGCTACGTCTTATATATTGCTATCGCAATGAGACTGAGTAATAGAAAATTTTAATTTTTAAATAACAATATGTATTCTTTCATCTCGAATAATCTGTTTCTAGAGAAACCTGTTTTTTCTTCTAAAATATTGAGCTTTACTAAGTCAGTAATTAAGTTATTTGCTGCCTTGAATTGTATATCCAGTATATTGCTAATATTATTTACAGTAACGATAGGCTGAGAAAATAAATAAAGCAGAAGTTTTTTTGCTCGAGGAACTTTTCTGCCCAAGGTATCTACTTTCTGTTCATAATTTTGTCTTAGAATAATGATATTCTCAAATTTTTCTTTTCCTTTATTACTTGTCTGAATCACACCTTCAAGAAAAAATTTAATCCAAGACTCTAGTTCATTGTGTGTACGGACTCTGTCTAGTGATTCGTAGTATGATTGTCTAAATTCTTCAAAATAACTAGATATGTATAAAATAGGTTTTTCTAGAAAATGCCTTTCTATGAGCTGTAGGGTAATAAATAAACGACCTAATCTACCATTTCCGTCAAGAAATGGGTGAATTGTTTCAAACTGATAGTGCATGATAGCTATCTTAATGAGTACTGGTATATTGACGGAATTGTTATGCCAAAAAATTTCCCAGTCTGATAACAGCGAAGATAGCTCCTCATGTTTTGGTGGAACAAAATGAGCTGTTCTTATTGAAGATCCCCCAATCCAATTTTGGCTTGTTCTGATTTTCCCCGGAAGTTTATGTGTACCACGCACTCCAGAAAGAAGAATTTTATGCGTTGCTTTTAAAAGCCTTACTGATACTGGGAGTTTCTCAAGTTCTTCCACTGACCAGTTCATTGCATCAATATAGTTTTTGACTTCATGCCAATCATCTCTTCTTTCTGGGTCAATTTCTTCTATTGGTAAAATTGCCTCATCAATACCAGTGCTAGTTCCTTCAATTCTTGAAGAGCTAACGGCTTCACTTTTAACGTGCATTTGAATAAAGTAATCTACATCCGGAATTATTTTTGCGTATGCATTAATTTCACCCAAAAGTCTCGTGGCTTCTTCTAGAAGAATAAATATGGTTTGATCTTGGATAATAAATGATTTATTGATTTCTTCAGGTAGAAAGCTTTTATACTCTGTTATTTTCCCTTGGTCATTGATTTGATGTTTTCCTGATTTAAAATTGTTCATATAGGAAAATATAACATACCTTATTGTCTTTTACAATGATAAAAGATAATAAGATGATTTATATTTGATTATAAAAAGTGTTATAGTTGATGAAGCTACTAATATATTAATAGAAAAGTTAGAAGAAGATTTTCCAAACCTTGATAGAAATAATTTTTATAGTGTCCTTAAAACATGATAAAAGCAATAGTTTTTGATTGGCATGGAGTATTAGATTTTACAACATTTGAAGATCTTGTAGTATTGATTGCCAAAGAATCAAATAAGTCGAAAGATGAAATTAAACAAATTTTTAGAAAAATTAAAAATCCATTAATTAGAGGAGAAGGTGATATCTCTTTATTATGGAATGAAATCAATAATATTCTTGAATTATCTGAAGATCAGCTACAGTTAATTCAAGAATATATACTTAAGATAGAAAAAAACCAAGAACTTTTTGATTTCCTAGAAAAATTAAATAGAAAATACAAGTTCGCAATTCTTTCTGATTGTTCAAGAGAAAAAGCTGAAAGAATAAAAAGTACCATTGACCTTAATTTATTTAGTCCAGTTATTTTTTCTTGTGATGTGGGAAAAACTAAGTCAGAAGATGATTTTTTTGAAGAATTTACTCAACAATTCGGAGTAGAAATCTCAGAGATTCTGTATGTGGATGATACTGAAAAACACATAGAAAAAACAAAAGCTTTAGGTTTTCAAGTATATCATTTTACAGATAATCAATTATTTATTAATTATATTAATTCATTAATATAATTAATTTCTAGAATATTGTGACCCCACAGAGAATCTACGACTCGCCACTATATATATTTTCTGTATGATGGCTCGCAAGGTGAATTGCGAAGCAAGAGAAGGTGCCCTGAGGGACATGCACTAGGAGGGTTCTTCGCACGTTTCACTTTGCTCATCATTCTCCGTCGGAACTCAGCCTCGCTACGCTTCGGCGGAGCGCTTTTCAAACTATGCGATAATATAATAAAAAAGAGCCATACATGGCTCTATTTTATTATGTGACCCCATGTTGTAATAGCTCGAACTCTTTGATTGAGGAAGCTATTGAAGCGGTCAGAGATTTAGTTAAAGTTTTTATTATTATTTAAACATTTTACTGTTTATTTTTTTAATATATATTACTATTACTGACGTTTTATTATCTTTAATTTGACTAAATTTAATAAATATATATACTTAAGTTATGAACACGAGAATAGTTTTTTGGTTATTTGTTATTATATTATTTTTAGATGTCTTATGTGGTGGCTTTTTATATGCTATGTCAGGGGATTGGTGGCTTTATGTACCTATTCCTATATCTTTAATCATAGGTATTGGTTTTACCATGGGTCTTTCTCTTTTATTTTTAATTCCTTACATGTTGGCGGGTTTTTATCTCTTTATAAAACGTAAATCTTTACCAATTTCTTATAAAAGAATTTTGGGTGCTTTAGTTCTTTTAACCATTGTATTGTATTCCTTAGGGTTTTTACATTCCTTAGTAGTGAGGCGAAATAATGCTGAAAAAGAACAGCTTCACCTAGGAGCTCAAGCTTTAGTAAATGAACAATTTCAGAAAGATGTGATTATATTGATATCTCCTATTAAACCCGTACCTCAACATCATAAAATGTACGAAGCTAGTTTTATTGTAAATGTTCCTATGAAATATTTTGGTGAATCTAAGGGCTCCATACGCGTAAAAGTTGGACCTGAAGAAGATTTCTACGATATTGATACTTATTATTCATATGATAAATTACTCTTGCTCAACTTAGATTACAAAAAAATTAATACCGAACCTAGTAAAGTAGTACCTGGCTTTAATACAGAAGGGGATTTAGAATTAATCGTAACTTATTGGATAAACGAATACGATAGGAAAGATAGAACTGACCATTATGTTGATTTGTATTTAGAACTAGTTCCAGATACCAGCGATCGTCACAACACTTCCTATTACAATGTTACATATGCAAAAGAAATAAATTTTGATTGAATTTTGAGTTCTAACATCGGTAAACGCATTCCCAGTTCAAGATTACACTTGGCACAAGTTAATATAGAGAATAATTAAAAATCACTTGCTTGTGGTCCAAGGTATTGAATAACTTCTTTATTATGTGACCCCACAGAGAATCGAACTCTGGCTACCAGGATGAGAACCTGGTGTCCTAACCGCTAGACGATGGGGCCATGGCGTGACTTAAGCTGACATTATACCAAGTGGCTGAGTCTACTTCAAACTCAAGCTAAATGTAAGACTTCTTATATATTCTCCAACTAATATAAATTATTAGGAGAATATATGAATATACAAAATACATCAAAAAAAACTTATAAACCGCTGCTGATTCTTTCAATGTTTGTAGTTCTGGTTATATCAACCACAACTGCATTTTTCACAAGTTCTTCTGAGTCAGATGACAATATTTTTAAGTCAGGTGACTTAGAAATAGATGTAATTCAGGATAATGTATTTAATGTCCAAGAATGGTCGCCGGGAAGCGAACACACACTAGAATTTTCAATGTTAAACAATGGTACTTTGAATGAGTATGTCAAGGGATATCTGGGAGGAAGTTGGGATAATGAAAGTCTAGATCCAACTGTTATTAAAATTTCTAAACTTGAACGTAGAGTAAATAATGAGTGGCTAGTCATCGAGAGCGGTGCTCGAGAAATTGGAGATGAATTTTATTTGAGTGATGATGGCACTATGTATTCATTAATAGAGTTGGGGTCTGGATCTAAAGAAGACTTTAGAATTACAGTTAAGTTGGTTGAGACTATAGGAGATGAATATCAAAATGAAATTTTTGTAGCAAACCTACATTTGGCGGCCAGACAATCTATTGAAGGTGCTGATTGGCCAAGTATCTATTAGTTAGATTTATAGGGCGCGCAAAAGAAGTTAGACAAACTTTTTAATACACTGAAATTAAATTTGCGCGCCCCATAAAAATATATGAAATACCCAAATTACATAATTTTAAACACCTTTTTAATAATATTTTTGTTACTTTGCACACTGAGTTATCTTTTTAAAGCTAAATTATTAATCGTCACTTCTAACTCAATGGCTCCAGCAATAAATAAAGGTGATTTAATAGTAGCTATAAAAAGCAATCAATATGAGGTTGGAGATATTATTAGTTTTAAACATGAGGGACTCATAGCAACTCACAGAATTACAAATATCGAACAGAGTGATTTTAATCAAAACACAAAAATTACAACAAAGGGAGACGCAAATAAAAGCACTGATTCTAGAATAATTGAAGTAAATTATGTAATTGGAAAAGTAGTTTTTATCATTGCATTTTTGGGTTTTATTTTTTTATTTTTTCAATCAAGCTATTTTATTTATTTACTTTTAATTATTATTTTAATTTTATTAATAGAGAAAATTAAAAATGACAAATATTAAATTAATATTATTATTTTTTTTGACTTTTATTTGTTTTGGATTTTTAATAACAAAAACATCTTCTTTCTATCTTGACTCAGTTAAAGGCAAAAATATCACAATCAAACTTTTGGAGTGGAAACCTGCGGAAACAAAGCTAGAAATAGTTAAGGACAATGTGAGTTATTCAATTGATGAAAATATTGTTGACCAGAATCCATCTATTTTTTTACAAAACATAATTACAGAAGAAAACCAATATTTATCATTCCAATATAAAATTGAATCAGCAGAAGATGCAATAGGTATTGATGATCCAAATTTTGTACTAAATATAAATAACGAAATTGTTTTTACAGATGATACTGAACCAAATAACTGGAAAAAAGCTTTTATTAACTTAAAAAATTACAAACTAAATAATGGCAACTATATTATTGATTTTATTTCAAAAAATACTTTTGATGAAATAAAATCTCCAACTCTATATATAAAAGATATTAGCACAGCAAAATTTTTAGCTAAGAAGAATGATCTATTAAAGTTTTATATTTCAAAAAGTAATGCGAATATTCACCTAAAATATTCTATTGAAGAAAATGGAGTCATCACACAGAAAAATCAAATATTATCAGAGCCTTTTGAATTTCAAATTTCTGAACAATTTTTTAATAATGAGATAGAATACTATTCTGTTGATAGTTTTGGAAATGTGGAAAATTCCAAGTTTGCAAAGATATATACAGACTTCGTATCACCAAATAAGATTACTGATCTAGATTGTTTTAATGAATCAGATTTAGAATTGAATGTAACTTTTTCAGTTCCTTATGATAATTTTTTAGGTTCGATAATAAGTTATGACAGTGTAATTTCTAACACTGATGTTTTAGAAAATTCTAATTGGAATTCTCTAGAAAAAATTGAATCAGTCAATTTTAAAAAGTTTGGTGTATCAAATTTGCCTTCAAACAACGACATATCCCAAAATTTATTATTTCAAAATATCAGTTCAGAAAAAAGATATTTTGCAATTAAATCTATAGATCAAGCAGGAAACATCTCTGAGATTTCCTCTTGTTTTAGATAAGGAATTTCATCATAATGACGGAGTGAAATTATCAAAAACTATAAGCCACTTATTTCATCCCCAGAAATCTAATAATCATAGATCAAGAATTCTACATCCAAAGCCATTAGTGTTTATGACCCTTATAGCTTTGGGATTTTACCAACTAGTTGGACTTCTAAGTTCCGTAAATCTTCCACAGGGAAATGTACTTGGCTATGCCTCAAATATTAATATTCAGCAAATCATCGAGGGAACAAATAAAGAGAGAGCTGCGCAGGGATTAGTTACATTGACATACAATACTTTGTTGGCCGAAGCTGCTGCTGGCAAAGCCAGAGATATGTTTACAGATCAATACTGGGCTCATACTTCTCCAAGTGGCAAAGAACCATGGGATTTTATTAAGAGTGTTAATTACAATTATAAAGTTGCCGGCGAGAACTTAGCGCGAGATTTTGATTCAACCCCACCAATGATGGCTGCCTGGATGAACTCTCCTACGCATAAGGCAAACATCATGAATCCTAGATATAGAGATATTGGTCTTGCTGTCGTTGACGGCAATCTTAATGGTGTAGAAACAACTTTGGTTGTTCAAATGTTCGGAACTTTAGCGACGGATACGGAATCACCTAAAACCCCAAGCGTCGAAGTTGCAGGTGTAACTTTAGAAAATAACGTACCAAAAAAAGTTACTCCAGAAAAAGTTATTCCAGAAAAAGCTACTCCAGAAAAAACAACTCTTGCTCAACAGATAGTGAATGTTAATAACACTACATCACCTGAGGAAAATGTAAAACAAGAAGAGGTTTTGGCAACATCGGTAGTCCCTCAGGGAAATTTGTCTCAAGGAATTTTGCTTTCTCCTCTTCACTTATTAAAAGCATTCTTTTTAAGCATAATTTTCTTGTTGATAGCGGTGCTCTTGTATGATGGATTTGTAGCTGGTCACAGAAAGTCTATTAGACTAGTCGGTAAGAATCTAGCGCATATTATATTATTTATTTTTGTTGCTTACCTAGTTGTCTTCTTTAAAGGAGGGGTTGTTTAAATGATTGCAGAATTCAAAAGTCATAAAATTGCTTACATAGTTTTATCAACGGTACTATTTATTTTAGTGTTGTCATTTCTTCATTTTTGGCCAGACAGAGTCAAACAGAGAATAGTGGCTATTATTATGTCATTGTTCTACCTTTTATGGGGAATTATCGTGCATTCAAACTCAAATCATATTAATTCAAAGATAATTTTTGAGTACCTAGCTGTTTCATTATTGTCTGGGTCAATTTTGATTTTACTCACTTTTTAAATAGAAAAGTGATACACTTGAGATATCGTTGTATATGGCACGATACTATTAAATAATTACTCCCAGGGGAAATTTCCAATGGGAAAAGACGAGTGATAAAGGAGAAATATGAAGGGAATTATTTTAGCCGGTGGCTCTGGAACAAGATTGAGACCTCTTACAAAGGTTACGAGCAAACAATTGCTGCCAGTTTATGATCAACCAATGATCTATTATCCTCTTAAAACTCTTTTAGATGGGGGTATTAGAGATATTTTAATTATCGTGGCCCCTGATCATGCTGGAGATTTCTTAAAACTTTTAGGAAGTGGCAAAGAGTTCGGCTGCAAATTTACTTATGAGATTCAAGATAAACCAGAAGGAATAGCTCAAGCTTTTATAGTTGGACAAAATTTTATTGGCAAAGATAGTGTCACCTTAATTCTTGGTGATAATATTTACGAAGACACATTTAAAGACGCAATAACTTCTTTTAAAAATGGAGGTAGAATTTTTATTAAGGATGTAAATGATCCTCAAAGATTTGGCGTCGTTGAGTTTGACAAAAACAATCAAGCAATTTCAATTGAGGAAAAACCTAAAGTACCAAAATCAAAATATGCTGTTACGGGAATGTATATTTATGATAATACGGTGCTGGAGAAAGTTAAATCACTTAAACCATCTGGTAGAGGTGAGCTTGAAATTACCGACCTAAATAATCTATACTTAGAAGAGAAGAATCTAGACGTAGCATTTGTTGATGGTCAATGGTTCGATACTGGAACCTTTGAATCTTTACACGAAGCCATTGTTTTTATCAGAAATAGAGAACTAGCTAAGAAAAAGAAAGAATGAACCGCCAGAGAAAAATATTTATTGTCCTAACATTAGTTTTTATAATTGGATCTGGTATTTCTAAAGTTAATGCCCAGGAAGCCGCTCAAGTTGCACAGGATGCTGGCAATGATACTGCTCAAGTTGTCCAAGATGTTGGTAGTGACGTAGCTCCGACTACCCAGAATGCCACTTCTTCTCCGGTGGTTGCTAACGCAGATAAGATTTTTAATAAATCTAGAAATACTAAAAGAATTGCAGAATTAAAAGTTCTTTATCGAGATCAAATTGAGGCTTATAGAAATTCAGATAAGCAATTTAATATCGCCAAAACTCATTATTTTAATGTTTTAACTTTGGTATCTTTAGAAGAACTAGTTAGTTATACACGAACTGCCATGAGTGACAGATTGAAGGTTTTAATTACTTACCTTGAATTGTTAAGCGTTACGCTTGAAGACACCACTGGGGTAGAGTTAGCTTTGAAGGAAGAAAGTCTCAAACAACTTCGTTCTACAATTGTGACCTTAAAACTTCATCAAGAAGATGTAGCTTTGGCTAAAGACAGAGGTACTTTGAATCAGTTAGCAGATGACTTTGAATTATACGTTAAGCCTTATGAGCAAGTTAGTTACAGAGCTTTATCTTTAATAAGAATTGGTCAGATTCAAGCAGTCTATGATGCCGCAACTATAATCGACACTGATATTAAGAAGAGTAAAGAAGGAGAAAGAGTTGGTGCGGTTGTAGAGTCAAAAAGAGTTAGGGCATATCAAGAAATACAACGAAATTTTACTATTACAAATGACGGTTTAATTGAGCTTAATGATAGTGTTATTTCAAGAGAGAATGGCAACTTTAGTAGAAGTTTTTATGAAAATACTTTGTCAGATTTGGAGCCAATTTATATTCAGATGTCTAGATCTTTGGATCATTTAGAGGAGTTATTAAAACTTTAATATGAGTAAATTTGAACAAACCAATCAAACTGAATTTGCTTATGAAGAGCCTATTTTTTCAGGTTTAAATGTTGAGATGCCTGTTGAACCAAAACCAGTTGTTCCAGAAACAAAAAAAAGTAAAAAGAAATTATTCATCATTATTGGAATCGTAGTTTTTGTCTTAATACTAATACTTGTTGTAGTTGCCTCTAAATTAAAAAAACCACCGGTTGAGGTCGTCGATGAAGAAAAAGCTGAAGTTATTGCAAAGGACTTTGGTCCATTTGAAGAACGAATAAAAAACGCAAGAATTGATTTGGAAGTTGCTGATCCATCAAATCAAGATTTAACTTATCCTCCGGTTAATATGAAACTTCGCATTGATGTAAAAGAAAGAAGATAACTAATCAGTTTTTTTATTACCCATTTCCTTTTTTAAATTGAAACTTATAAAAGTAAGAATGGTCCAAAAAGCAATTGCTCCCATTGGAAGTGTCAGATCACTATAAATTAAGGTGCTAGCAGTTTCAATTATGGCTGTTGGAACCATGATATTTAAGCACAACTTCAAAACTTTTTTAAAGTTAAAACCTAAGCCATAAATTTTAAAAAGAAAATATACTAAAATAGATTCCATGAATAAAAACCAACTTTTAGAGAACAAGTATAAAATGCTGAAAATAATTGCTACAATCATCTGAATTTCAGGAAATAAATTATTAATTGATTCTGATATAGACGAAGTCATCTTAGGTAAATTTTGCTTATTAAGGCTGTAAGAGCTTAAGTCATCAAAAATTGTACTGAGAGGATACTCGACCCAATCTTGTTGAGAGGTTTTATTGTCTTGGCTAAAATCTTGTGAGGTATTTTGCAGAGTATATAAATAGTTATTATTTATATAAATTAAGGCACTATTATTGGCTAATAGCTCGGATTCAAAGGCAGGTTCTTGAGAATTGCTGATTATTCCTAACAATTTTGGTAGACGATAGGTTTTATAGTCTATGGTTGAAGGCCAATAAATATTTACGTAATCTTGGTTAAGCTCCAATTGATCGTCTGACCATATTATTTCCAAATTTTTATCGAAGTGTTCATTCAGGTCGTTGAGTGCTAGATCTACATTAGTTTTAATTTCTGGTAATACTTTTAGGGCGATGTTGGCGCCATTAATTAGACCAAGAATAATCATGGTGGAAATAAAGAATAAAAAGGACGTTTTCAGAGGTTTTTCTAGAGACTCTATATAATGTTCTGTGGTTAGAACGCTAGCTTTAATTTTTTGAAAATATTTAATTAAAATCATGTTGCTAGTATAACTTGAACTAGACCCTAACGCGACTATCACCTTCAGGGAAACTTTGGTACAATTAGTTACCTAGTAAAAGAAAGTTATTATGTCATTCAATTTTACAGAATTTAAATCAAAGCTTGAGAAATCATATGATTTTGTTCTTAATGACGCGGCTTCTTTGAGAACTGGTAGGGCAACTGTTCAAATTTTAGATCCAGTTGTTGTGGAAGCATATGGATCAAGGATGAGATTGGTTGAAGTCGCCTCAGTTCAGGCTCCAGATCCTACAATGTTACTAGTTTCTCCTTGGGATAGATCCTTGCTTTCAAATATTGAGAAGGCCATCTCTTCTGCAGAATTAAATTTAAATCCAGTTGTCGATGGTGATATTATTAGAATCAAGATAGCTCCACTTACAGAAGAAAAAAGATTGGAAATGGTTAAAATTCTTCATAAAAAAATCGAGTCTGGAAGAGTGATGTTTAGAAATTTGCGTTCTGATACGAAGAGAGACATCGAAAAGCAAAAAGGTGAAGATGGAGTTAGTGAAGACGACATTAAGTTTGAAGTAAAGGAATTAGACGATTTATTAAAACATCATATGGAAAAACTCGATACTTTAGCCATTAACAAAGAAAAAGAGTTGCTAACAATTTAACATGAGCATAATTCTTTTTATTTTAATTTTATCTTTCTTGGTGATAATTCATGAACTTGGGCATTATTTTGCTGCATTGTGGTCAAAGGTAAAGGTTGACGAGTTTGGAATTGGTTATCCTCCCAAAGCCTTTAGGCTTTTTAGATGGAAGGGCACTGATTTTACTGTTAATTGGATACCTTTTGGAGGTTTTGTAAGACTTCAGGGAGAAGAAGGAGTAAAAGGTGAATCAAAAATATCAGGTCAATTTTACCAAGCTCCGACGCTAAAAAAATTACTTATTCTATTAGCTGGTGCTTCCGTTAATTTTATTTTTGGAATCATAGCTTTTACAATTGTTTTTTCAAATGTTGGAATTCCAGAAATAATTCCAGAGGCTAGAATTGGTCAAATTAGTGCTGGTTCTCCTGCAGAAGAAGTGGGAATTAAACCTAATACCAACATTACTGGTTTTCAGTCTTTAGATCAAGAAAAAATTGATATATCAAACACATCTGATTTAGTTAAACAGATCTCAGCACATAAGGGAGAGACTGTTAAAATCTTTACTTCAGGTCATTGCGAAAATTTTAGCTGTGAAGAAATCGAAAAAGAGTATGAAGTTTATTTAAGACCAGTCGACTCCACCCCCGAAGATCAGGGATCGCTTGGAGTGGTTTTTGATCAAGTTGTCTATCGATTCTATCCCCCTTTAGAAATGCCGTTTCAGAGTGCAAAATTCGGAATTCAACAGGCAATGCATTTAGGAGTTCAAATAGTTCAAGCATTTTCTCAAATAGTACAGGATATATTTCTTCACGCAAAAATTACTGGAGATGTAGCTGGACCAGTCGGAATTATCGATCAAGCAGAAAAAATAGGATTATTTGATGAAGGGTTTATCACAATACTTTCATTTGCTGGCATGTTATCTATAAATTTGGCCGTTATGAACGTCCTTCCATTTCCACCACTAGATGGAGGAAGAGCTTTGTTCGTAGTACTCGAATTAATATTCAAGAAAAAAAGAACAGAAAAAATTGAATATTATTTAAATTATGGCGGATATATATTTTTATTGAGCTTAATAGTAATTGTTACTATTAAAGATGTTTTAAGAGTTTTTGGAAAATAATTATGACAAAAAAAACTAAATCTACCACTTTTTCTGAATCTCAGGTAAGCTTATTACATAAGGATTTATTGAAAACATTAATCACTACAATAATAGTTTTTACTGTTTTGATTCTGATATATTTGTATACTAAATAGAAGCTAGTTTACTCAGCTGGGTATTTGAACTATACTCAGCCTTCTATATTTGAAAGGAAATTGAAAAATATGAAATTTACAAGCAAAAAAATACTGTTAATGACTTTGATGATTTACATCTTCTCATCAGTACTTTCTTATTCAGCATTTTCATATTTTTCGGGATCAAACGATGGTAATAATTCAACTAGCAATGTAGCCCTAAATGAAGATGGCACTCAAGCAACTAAAGAAGACACTTTACTTACTGCACTTTTAAAAATAGACCCAGCTGAGGTAAAGACAGAATCGTGTCCATTAAATGGAAAATTATTCACAAAACAAGAGAAAGAAGCCTGGGAAAAGAAACGTCCATTGGCAATAATGATTGAGAATTCAGTTGACGCTAGACCTCAATCAGGTTTGGGAGCTGCTGATATCGTCTTTGAAGCTATGGCAGAAGGTGGAGTAACAAGATTTATGGGTCTTTTTTACTGCGATGTTCAAAAGTTCGATACTATTATTGCTCCAGTCAGATCAGCAAGAACATATTTTGTTGAATATGCATCTGGTTTCAACTATCCATTGTATGTCCATGTTGGTGGTGCAAATATACCTGGACCAGCAAATGCTCTTGGTCAAATTGCAGATTATGGTTGGTCTTTAGAAAATGATTTAAATCAATTTTCAATAGGCTTTCCAACTTTTGTTAGAAATAATGACAGATTAGACAGAGATGTTGCTACCGAACACACCATGCAAGCAACAACTGAAGATTTATGGAAAGTTGCTTCAAAAAGGGAATGGACCAATATTGCTCCTGAAAGAAAATATGGCAGAACAACAGTGGGAGGCGATGATTGGAAGGAGACATATAAAGGCTGGTCATATCAAGACTCAGTTGGTGCTATAGGTACCACTACTAATATTAAATATGAATTCTGGAATGGTTTTAGCGATTTTGGTGTCGAGTGGCAATATGACAAAGAAACAAATTCATATAATCGTGTCATGGCAGGTCAGCCTCATATCGATTTGAATACTGATAAGCAAATAAAGGCTTCTAATGTTATAGTATTATTGACAGCCGAGAAGGGTCCTATAGATGAATTAAAGCACATGCTTTATACAACCATTGGAAAAGGGAACGCTGAAATATTTAAAAATGGTGAAGCTATCAAAGCTACATGGTCTAAAAAGACAAGAGAATCAGAGTTAGAATTCTTTGATCGCAAAGGCGACAAAATCGAGTTTGTTCGCGGACTTACATGGATTTCAGTAGTGGACGTATCAACCGAAGTTACTTACTAAAAATATGAATAACTTGCAAGATTTCATGATTTCTAAAGTTAGAGTTGAGATGATGGAGTTGTTCTTTACCCATATAGAGGAAATGTATTACGTTCGTGAAATTACCCGTGAAATTAAAGAAGAAATTAATGCAGTAAGAAGAGAACTAGACAGAATGCTTGCCGCCGGTATTTTAAAAAGTGAACAAAGAGGCAACAGGCTTTATTATTTTTTAAATAAAAAATACCCATACTTTCAAGAAATTCACCAGATGGTGGTTAAAAGCACTGGCTTAGGAAAAAAACTCCGAAAGCTAAGACGAAAATTAGGCTCAGTGAGCTTTGTGATGTTTTCAGGCAGATTTGTTAGAGGATTGTTACCTAGACAGGGAGAAATTGACATGTTGGTAATTGGCGATATTGTTCTTCCAGAACTTGAATTAATTGTTAAAACTGAGGAAAAGAATTTAGGCAGAGAAATTAATTATGCTATTTTTTCTGATGATGAATTTGAATTTAGAAAAACTAGAAGAGATCCATTCGTCATGGATGTTCTGTATGGCAGTAGAATCATGGTGATTGGAAACGAGGATGATTTTGTAGAGAGAAACTTGCCTGGAGTATAAATGAAAAATCCAGTCAAAGTTTTTATTTTTATTATTTTCTTAACTTTTTTTGCTGGTCTTGTGGCGTTGCCTGAAAGTTTGCCAATTTCAATGGATATCTTTGGTAGAAATCTATCATTTAATTTAAGTGCTCCTGTCATTGATTTCAATCTTTATGGTAAGCAATATTACAAAAAATTTGAGCTTAAAAAAGGCCTAGACGTCCAAGGAGGAATTCAAGTGGTTCTTCAAGCAGATATGTCTAAAATTAATGAGGCCGATAGAGTGACAGCACTTGAGTCTGCTAGAGAAATTATTTTAAGAAGAGTCGATCTATATGGACTTGCAGAACCGGTGGTAAAAACCTTAATTACTGAGAATGACTATAGAATTGTTGTGGAGTTGGCGGGATTAAACGATCCACAGCAGGCTATGGAGTTAGTTGGCCAGACTGCTTTACTAGAATTTCAATTAGTAGAGTTTATCGATGTTCCTGCTCCGGTTGATCCAAACTCCGAAGTACCTGTAGATGAGACTAAACCACAAACTGTTTCTTCGGTCACGCTTGAACCAACGGGCTTATCTGGAACCCAGCTCAAGAGATCAAATGTTCAATTTGATCAAACTACAGGAGAACCAATAGTTGCAATTGAATTCAATGAAGAAGGAAGAGGAATATTTGCAAAATTAACCACCGAGAATACTGGCAAATCGCTGGCTATAGTGATTGATAGCCAGGTTTTAATGGCCCCTGTTATTCAAACCCCGATTATTAATGGTCAAGCTACAATTACAGGAAAATTTTCACTCGAAGAAGCACAAAAATTAAGTATTCAACTTAATGCTGGAGCTCTACCAGTACCTATTACTGTTCTTGAACAAAGAAACATTGATGCAACTATGGGAGCAGAATCAATTCAGAAAAGTACATTTGCAGGTTTGGTGGGAATTGCCTTAGTGATGCTTTTTATGATTATTTATTATGGCATTAAAGGTTTCTTAGCTAGCATAGCTCTTATTATTTATGCTATTTTGACTCTCGCTACATATAAAATAATTGGGGTAACGATGACAATCCCTGGAGTTGCAGGTCTACTACTTTCTGTGGGTATGGCAGTTGATTCTAATATTTTGATTTTTGAAAGAATGAAAGAGGAGCTTAGACTTGATAAGCCATTTGCTATTGCATTGGAGCTTGGATTTGGAAGAGCATGGGACAGTATTAAAGACGCCAATTTAGCAACAATTATTACTGCTTTAATCTTGATTAATCCAATGGATTTATCGTTTTTAAATAGTGGTGGTATGGTTAGAGGTTTTGGAATCACCCTTTTAATTGGAGTGCTTTTATCACTTTTTACTGGAGTTGTTGTGACCAGAACTTTAATGAGATTGTTTCTTAAGGGAGTAAAAGAATGAACTTAATGAGATATAGAAAACTATTTTTTGCAATTTCTTTGTTTGTTTTAATTCCAAGTATTATTTCATTGGTAACAGTTGGGCTTAAACCTTCGATTGATTTTGTTGGTGGCTCTCAATTGGAAGTTAGAATTAATGATAAAACCGCTAATACAACGGATATATCTAATATTTTGTCAGAATTATTTAAAATTGATAATGTAAAATCTGTAGCTGATAACAAATTCGTGATCAGTGGTGAAAACGTAAACAATGAAATTAAACAGCAGGGTATATTAAAACTTCGAGAAAAATATCAAGAAGTAATTGAATTAAAATTTGAAACAGTTGGAGCAATTTTAAGTAAAGAGCTTTTATCAAAAACGCTTACTGCTTTATTTCTAGTTGCTGCCATCATTACAATTTACGTCTGGAAGCAGTTTGATGAATTAAAATATGGAGTCTGCGCAATTCTAGCAATGTTTCATGATTCATTAGTTTTATTAGGAACCTTCAGTATTCTAGGTTATTTCTTTGGGGTTCAAGTTGACGTTCTTTTTGTGACAGCATTGCTCACGACACTTTCTTTTTCTGTTCATGACACCATAGTTGTCTATGATCGTATTAGAGAGCTTAAAAGAAAAAGAAGAGCTGTAGATTTTACTGAGATAGTGAATATGGCTGTTACAGAGACACTAAGTAGATCTATTAATAATTCCATGACGATTATCCTGATGTTATTTTCGTTAGCATTATTGGGTGGTGAAAGCATTCGTTGGTTTGCAGTAGCATTGCTTGTTGGTTCAATAACAGGAACCTATTCGTCTACCTTCACGGCAGCGCCATTATTATTGCTTTGGGATGAAATAAAGTTAAAAAGAAACAGTCTTAAGAAACGAAAGTAAATTTAAGAAGCGGAAGTAAACTCAAGAGTCGGGAGAAGTCCTAAAAAAGTAAGTAAACTCAAGAATTAGGCGTAAACTTTTTAGCATTTTCCAATAATTGTTCTTTGCTATTCAGTTCTGGATTGTCTAGAACTTTTTCAAATAAATCATTTAAAATTTCACCAATAATTTTTCCTGGTTTCAAATCTAATTCCTTCATTAAATCATTGCCATCAATTTCCAAATCAGAAACAGAAAATGGTTGGTGAAGTTGTTCTATCATCCTTTGTTTCATCTCTTCAAGTCGCCAGCTGGATTTTCTAGCGCCACTTCCGAGTCTGTCTGCTTCCCTAACATCAAGAATATCGTTAATATTTTCTAGCCCTACTTTTTTCATAAATCTTCTAATAGATGCATCGCTATTTTCAGGTTGATAATGAAACATGTGATATCTCACTAGAATAAAAACTCTTTCGATTTCATCACCAGAAAGTCTTAGTCTTTTGGTAATATTTTTTGCCATTCTCGAGCCAATAATTTCATGATTATAAAAGGTTGGTTTGTCATCCACAATTTTAAGAGTTCGAGGTTTGGCAATATCATGGAGCAAGGTGGCTAGTCTGATAATTGGATCTTTAGAAGGACATTCAGCTAAAGCATTTAAACTATGAGTCCAAACATCAGAAACATGATGGCCTCCCTGCATGATCATTTTCCCTTCCAAAAGCTCTGGAATAATTGTTTTTAATAGTCCAGTTTTATCAAGAATTTCAATTGCTTCCTTGGGATAATCACTTTTGATCATTTTTAAGAACTCATCTCTAATTCTTTCTCCGCTAATGTGTTCAATAAGATTGGCATTTTTGATTATTGCTTCATATGTTTCATCATCAATCTGCATGTTTAGCTGAACAGAAAACCTAATCGCTCGCAGTAATCTCAGAGCATCCTCATTAAATCTTTTGTTGGGATTGCCAACAGTTTTTATAATTTGATATTTAAGATCGTTCATTCCGCCGTGAAGATCAACAATTTCAAAATTATCTGAATTTACGTCCATGAGCTCCTTAGCTTTTGTAAAATCAATAGTTGCTAAGAATTCTTTGGAGAACTTTATAGCCATTGCGTTGATAGTAAAGTCACGCCTGCTTAGGTCACTTTCTAGAGTATCTCCCCAAACCACATCTTCTGGCTTTCTGTGGTTTTTATATTCACCGTCAGATCTAAAAGTGGTAATTTCAAATACTTCTTCTTTGGAATCGGTGGTTTTTTTTGGGTTATTTTGTTTTACTGAAGCTTTAATTTCTTCTGAGTCCATCAGGGATTGGTGAATTTTTGTTGCTTCGTTAAGATTTATGGTTTTATTATTGGCTACTGGGCTCGTTTCAAAATTTGTCCCAGATGTTTTTGGTTTAGTTTTTTTTGCCTCATCGTCATTGTCCACATCATTACCACCACCACCATCATCATCGTCATCCTTTTTTATCAAAATCCCCATTTGTTCTTGAAGGTGAGTTTTAGTGACGCTAATCGTTCCAAACTCATTCTCATAAAAATTTTCGGGAAAAACCATTTGAATTTCTTCAGGTTTTGCATTTGTTGTAAAATCATAATCAGATGCAGATAAATTATGAGCATTATCTTCTGCATCGACAATAGTATCTCGAACTGCTCCGCCGACAATGTAGGCTTCAAAGCCATTATTTTGAAGTTCTCTAAGAATAAACAAAGGTTCTAGAGCTATTTTAATTGTTAATTTTTTATTCATCTGTGACACAAATTGTAACCTTTTTGCCAATTGCTAGCAACGTCAGATGATTTATAGTACCTGTATGAAATGGTCTCTAAAAAATAAAAAAACGCCAAAAAATATTGATGAACTCAAAAAAATCATTTTTGACAATCGAGTGAAAAAAGTTGATGAAAAAGAATTCTTTAATCCAACTCATCCACTGGAGCTTACACTCAAGGACGTTGGAATTGATGAAAAAAACCTAAAATTGATAATAAAAAGAATTCTTAAAGCCAAAAAAAACAAAGAATACATTGTTATTTTTGGAGATTATGACGCTGATGGAGTTTGTGCTACGGCAATATTGTGGCAAACACTGTATGAAATGGGTTGCGATGTAAAACCATTTATTCCGCACAGAAAAAATCATGGATATGGTGTTTCGGTTAAGGCAATTGACGCAATTTTAGCTGAGAAAAAACCAGATTTAGTAATTACGGTTGATAATGGAATTGTGGCTCTTGAACCAATTGAATATCTCAAAAGTAAGAATGTAGACGTTATAATTACTGATCATCATCAACCAGAGATGAAAGATGAAAAACCAATTTTCCCCAAGGCAGATTATATTTTGCATACATCTAAGCTTTGTGGTGCAACCGTTTCTTGGATGTTGGCCAGAGAAATCGAGGCAACCGATAATTCTAAGAATAAATTAGCTACTGAATCACTTGATCTATGTGGATTGGCTACGATTGCCGATCAAGTAAAATTACTTGGCGCCAATAGAAGTTTTGCAAAATTTGGTATTGAAGCAATGAGAAAGACTAAGAGAGTTGGGCTGAAATTACTTTTTGATAAAACAATTAAAGACATTGCGGCTATTAATTCCGATACCGTTGGTTACGCCATTGCACCTAGAATTAATGCGATGGGTAGAATGGGTGACGGAATTATTGCCCTCAGATTTTTATGTACCAAGAGTAAGTCGCAAGCAGAAAAATTAGTTAATGTATTGATCGAAACAAATGATGAGCGAAAAAGTCTGACATACGAACTTTTAAATCATGCAGAAAAACAAATTGAGCTCATCAAAGAAGAAAATATTTTAATCGTTCATTCGGAGCTTTATCACGAAGGAATTCTTGGTTTGATAGCTGGAGCAATGTTAGAAAAACATAGTAAACCATCAATTGCTATAAGTATGGGCAAAGATTTTGCAAAAGCTTCAGTGAGATCTGTGCCAGGTGTGAATATTGTTGAATTTTTACGCATAATTAGAGATGATTTAATTGAAGTCGGAGGACATCCAATGGCGGCTGGATTTGGATTTGATCCAAGTAAACTGGAAACAATCAAATCAAGACTTTTTGCATTGGCTAAAAAAGAAATTTCAGCTGAGCTTCTAGTAAAACAAATTGAATCGGAATGTGTTTTGCCACTAGAGTTATTAGATGAGAAGACTGCAGAGCTGATAGAAAGTTTCGAGCCATTTGGACAAGGCAACAGGAGACCTCTTTTTGAACTTAGAAATTTAACTATTAAAGAAATTGTTTCAATGGGTAATGAAGGTGGTCATTTGAGAATTTCATTGGGAAGCCAGGAGAATGAGGAATTTGAAAAAGGAGCTTCCAAAGGTGTTAATTCAAACTTGAACACAAAATCAATTAAGGCTATTGGTTGGAAAATGGGTTCTTTGGTAGATGAATATGACCAAGGAGACAAAGTTTCTGTGATTGGAAGTTTAGAGTTTAATGATTGGAACGGCAGAAGATATTTACAGTTAATTCTTAAGGATCTTAAAAAGCAGTCTAAAGCTTAACAGAAAACTCTCATTAAGGTACAATGTACCTCATAAAAGAAAAGAAATTATGTCAATAGAAACTGAATTACCAAGAACTTTAGTGGCTCAAACACCAGAGCTTGTGGGCAAATCAATTTTGCTCAAGGGCTGGGTAGAAACAAAAAGAGATCATGGCAAGATTACCTTTATTGATTTAAGAGACAGATCTGGAATAATTCAATGTGTTGGTTTTAAAATGATGGGCGAACTCACAACCGAGTCAGTTATTTCAATAGTTGGAGAAGTTAAGCAACGACCCGAGAGAATGGTAAATAAAGAGTTGCCAACTGGAATGGTCGAAATAGAAGTAAAAGAGTATGAAATTTTAAACCTAGCAAAAGAGTTACCGATTCAAGTTGAGGGCGATGCCTATGATGTTAAGGAAGAGGCTCGCTTGAAATATCGATATTTAGATTTGAGAAGAAAAAGAATGAGAAAAAATCTCAAACTTCGATCAAAAATGATTCAGAGTTTTAGAGAGTATTTATTTGAAAAAGATTTTATAGAAGTCGAGACACCACTTTTATCTTTGGCTACCAAAGAAGGTGCTCGTGATTTTATAGTTCCATCTAGATTCAATCCAGGAAAATTTTATGCTTTGCCACAAAGTCCTCAACAATATAAACAATTGTTAATGACAGCTGGAGTAGAAAATTATTTTCAAGTTGCTAAATGTGTTAGAGATGAAGATTTGAGAGCTGATAGAGGTTTTGAGTTTACTCAATTAGATATTGAAACTAGTTTTAAATCTCAAGACGAAGTTATGGAAATGGTAGAAGAGATGACAAAATATGCAGTCAAGGCCGTGGGTGGAAAAATTAAAGATGACAAATTTCCAGTGTTTACGTATGAAGAAGCAATTAAAAAATTTGGAGCAGACAAGTTTGATTTGAGAACTGAAGAAGACAAAAAAACTGGTGTATTAGCATTTGCTTGGGTTGTTAGATTTCCTTTTTTCAAAAAAGTGGATAAAGCTGATTTGGCAGAAGTGGCAGATGGTAAAAGTGGTTGGACATTTACTCACAATCCATTTAGTACTCCTCTGGCCGAATACGTAGACCAACATTTAGAAGGTAAAGATTTAGATAAAATTATTGCTGCGCAATATGACTTGGTTTGTAATGGCTACGAAGCCGGTGGCGGTTCCATAAGAGCTCATAAACCAGAGGTTTTGAAAGCAACATTCAAGAATATGGGTTACTCGGACGAAGAAATTCAAGCCAGTATAGGTCATATGTTGGAAGCATTCGAAGTTGGAACTCCTCCACACGGCGGTATTGCTATGGGCTTGGATCGTTTGGCCATGATTTTAGCTGGCGAGACCTCAATTAAAGAAGTAATTGCATTTCCAATGACTTCGTCTGGAAGAACTTCAGTGATGGACGCACCAGCAGCTGTTGGTGAAGCTCAGTTAACAGAGCTCAGCCTAAAAGTAATTAAACCTGTTGCAAAATAAAAGTTTCAGTACTTTTACATCTATTGAAATGAAAATGTAGTCTTACTCTAGTATTTCAGTACGGGCTTACGATACAATTGTCTAACTCATGAAGAGAATTTTTAGAAACAATAAATATAAGCTATTAAGCATAGCGATTTTGTTAATCACAGTATTGCTGTATAAATCCACAATTTTAATTGCTTTAGCCAAAACTTCAGTTGAAAAAAAATATGATGTTTATACAAGGCAAGTGTCTGAAATTCCAGTGCTTAAGAGTAAACTTAATTTAGACGGTCAGGCCGTTGATACTGCCACTGTTGCCGATATAAATAGCGTTGCCGATATAAATAGCGTTGCCGATACTGAATTCGTTGCCGATACTAATAGCGTTGCCGATACCGCTAGCGTTAGTGCAAATAATTTACCAATTTTTGATATCAATAATCTAACCTCAAAGTCTGTGTATATTGAGGATGTAGATACCGCCACCCAACTTTTTGAAAAAAATGGCGAGAGAGTGCTTCTTCCAGCATCAACTACAAAAATTATGACTGCCCTAGTTGCGAGAGATATATATGATTTAGAAGATGTCGTGACAATTCCACTTATTCCGCAAGTAGATAATTTAAAAACAGGTGGATTTATTGGCGAGCAAGTGACTGTCAGAAATTTAATAAAAGCTGCTTTGATTCAGTCGAGCAATGAGTCAGCCTACGCACTAGCACTCAAATACCCATCTGGACTAGAAGCTTTTGTGAACTTGATGAATAATAAAGCAAGCAAGCTAGGTTTGAAAAGTACATATTTTGAAAACCCTGCAGGATTTGATAACGATGGTCAAAGAAGTTCAGCTCATGACTTAGCAATTTTAAGCAAAGAGCTTATGAAAGATGACTTTTTAAGAGGAGTCGTTGGAACTAAAGAAGAAATTGTTAGTGATATAACAGGAGTTTTTAAACACTATTTATATAGTACCAATGAGCTTTTGGGAGTTGATAAATCTGTTGTAGGCATTAAAACTGGAACTACTGAAGGAGCTCATCAGGTCCTCATTACTCAATTTAATAGAGAAGGTAGAAATATATTAATAGTTGTCATGGGAAGTGACGATAGATATGAGGAAACTGCCAAATTAATTGACTGGGTTTTTGATGAGTTTATTTGGCTAACTCCTGAACAAATTATTGAAAAAAGCTGATATAGTTAGGATATGAAAATTACTATAATAGGTACTGGTTTTGTTGGTGTCGTTTCGGCTGCGGTCTACGCATCATTTGGAAATGAGGTGGTGGGTTTAGACATCGATCAAGAAAAAATAAATTCACTCAGGTCTAGCAAAGTTCCATTTTTTGAACCTGGATTAGAAGATCTTTTAACAACCACTCAACAACAAGGAAAACTTACCTTTACTACATCATACGAAGATGCAATTACTAACTCTGACGTGATTTTTATTGCTGTAGGAACTCCTTCGTCTGCAGATGGCAATGCCGACCTTAAGTATGTTTTTATGTCGTGTGAATCATTGGCTCCATATTTAAAAGAAAATGCGATCGTAGTTGTTAAATCTACTGTACCACCGGGTACTTTAAAATTGGTTGAAGAAATAATTAATAAAACAGCAAAAGTTAAATATTTTACAGCTTCCGTTCCAGAATTTCTAAAAGAAGGAACGGCTGTTTATGACACACTTAATCCAGACAGAATTGTGATTGGAGTTAGAGATGATAATTCCTTTAAAATCCTTGAGAGTTTACATCAACCTTTTAATACAACGATAATAAAGGTATCACCTGAATCTGCCCAAATGGCTAAATATAGTGCTAACGCATATTTAGCAACACGTATTACTTTCATCAATCAAATTGCTGATTTATGTGAAAAAAATGGTGCAGATATCGATGAGGTTGTCAAAGCAATTGGCGTAGACAAAAGAATTGGTAAACATTATTGGTATCCGGGGTTTGGTTATGGTGGCTCATGTTTTCCTAAAGATGTAAAAGAGTTGGCACATTATTCTAGACAAGTGGGCGAAGATGGCAATTTATTCAATAAAATTACTGAGATTAATGAAAACAGAATCTCAAAGTTACTTGAAAATTATTCTAAAAAAATTGGTGGTTTTGAAGGAAAAACAGTAGCTGTTTTAGGTTTGTCATTCAAACCAAATACAGATGATATGAGAGAAGCTCCAAGTGTAAAAGTTATTCCTTATTTAGCTAACTTGGGAGCAACTGTTAAGGGATATGACCCAAAGGCTTTGGAGGTTGTTAAGCATTTTATCCAGGCAGATGACAAAGTTACTTACTATGATTCAATTAATGAAGCTGCAGCAGGTGCAGATATAATTATTTCGTTAATAGAATGGGCAGAAATTGTTAACTTTGACTTTTCTAGCGTTAGAGATGGATCAAAAGAGCAGTGGTTTATTGACGCTAGAAATCAATTTAGTCCAGAAAAGATTGAGGGATGGGGATATAAATATATGGGCGTAGGTAAATAAGAATTAGGTAAATAAATAGGAATTAATATGGATCAGCCAAAAATTTTAATTACGGGTGGAACAGGTTTTGCAGGATCTCATTTAGTAGAAGCACTTTTGGCACATGGGTATAGTGACATTCACGTCACATCATTTGGCGGTACTTCTGAGTTTATGGAAAAAATAATTAGCAAAGAAAATATTCATCAATTAGATTTAACAAATAAAGAAAATACTGAATTACTGATTAAAGAGTTGCAACCAACGCAAATTTATCATCTGGCCTCTTTTGCTTATGTAGGAAAAAGTTTTGATAAGGCAGAAGAGTTATTAAGTAATAATATTTCTTTACAACTGAATTTATTAAAAGCAGTCAAAGAATTTGCACCTAATGCAAGATTACTAGTTATTGGTTCTGCGGAAGAATATGGTGTGAGTTTGAGTGATGATGAAATCCCATGTGATGAAAATCATAAGTTTAGACCAATCAATCCATACGCAGTCTCAAAAATTACTCAAGATATGTTGGCTTATGTTTACTATATTTCGTTTAACTTAGATATTGTCACTGTAAGACCATTCAATCATATTGGAGAGAGACAAACTCTTGATTTTGCAATTCCAGCTTTTATAAACCAAGTTGTCGCAATTGAAAATGGCGAGCAAGAGAAACTAATGGTTGGAGATCTTAATACTATTAGAGATTTCACAGATGTTAAAGATATGGTTGAGGCCTACATTGTTGTGATGAGTAATGGTAAAAAAGGTGAAGTTTACAATATAGGAAGTGGAGTTGGCGTAAAGATGTCTGATCTTGTTCAAAAACTAGCTTCACTTTCAACAAAAGAAATAATAATTGAAGAAGATAAATCTAGACTTAGACCACATGATATTCCAAAAATGATTGTGAACAATGATAAAATTAAATCGTTAGGTTGGAGTCCAAAGATTTCTTTGGATGAATCTTTGGCCAGAATCATTGCATTTGCTCGTAATTCAGATAAAACAATTGTAAAATAAATATAAGTTAAAACGAATTAAGGATTCTTTGTATGAAAAAAGCTTTTATTACAGGAATAACTGGACAAGATGGATCTTATCTAGCTGAATTTCTTTTGGAAAAGGGCTATAAAGTTTATGGCTTAACTAGAAGAACTAGTACCCAAAATTTTGCTCGGATACAAACCGTAATTCATAATGAAAATCTTAAATTAATTTCTGGAGATTTAATCGATCAACATTCATTAACTTATGCTCTAAAAGATATCCAGCCAGACGAAGTTTATAACTTAGCAGCTCAGTCATTTGTAAAAGCTAGTTGGGATCAACCAGTTTTGACAGGTGAATTTACAGCGCTCGGTGTTATTAGAGTACTAGAAGCAATGAGATTGGCATGTCCAACAGCAAAATTTTACCAAGCAAGCTCAAGCGAAATGTTTGGAAAAGTTCAAGAGGTACCACAGAAAGAAACCACACCTTTTTATCCACGATCTCCATATGGAGTAGCCAAGGTTTACGGTCACTGGATTACAGTTAACTATCGAGAATCATTTGATATGTTTGCTACCTCTGGAATTCTTTTTAATCATGAATCACCAAGGCGAGGTCTTGAGTTTGTTACACGAAAAATAGCTAATGCTGTTGCCAGAATCAAACTGGGCAAACAAGATCATGTCGAATTAGGTAATTTAGATTCCAAAAGAGATTGGGGTTATGCTAAAGACTATGTTGAAGCAATGTGGCTAATGCTTCAACAGGATGAACCGGATGATTATGTGATAGCAACTGGAGAAACCCACTCGGTTGAAGATTTCTTACGACTTAGTTGTAAATTTGCTGGTATTGAAGATTGGAGATCTATCTGGAAACATAATCCAGAATTTGACCGTCCAGCTGAAGTTGACTTGCTAATTGGAGATCCTACAAAAGCTAGAGAGAAATTTGGATGGAAGCCAACTATAGATTTTGAAGGATTGGTAAAATTAATGATGGATGCTGAGCTAGAATTAGAAAGTAAATAAATGCAAAAAGCTGTTGTTATAGTTCCAACCTTTAACGAAAAAGAAAATATTCAAAAACTGATCCCGTTGCTTTTGGAGGTTTTTAAACAGATAAAAAATTGGGATATGAGTATTTTGGTAGTTGATGATACTTCGCCAGACAAAACATATGAGGCTGTCGAAAAGATAACCAAAGAAAACAAGGATGTGAAGCTACTTTTGAATGCTAAAAAAGAAGGACTTGGTGGAGCTTATTTAAAAGGCATGGATTATGCTTTTGGCAACCTTGGAGCAGATGTTGTATTTCAATTTGATGCCGATCTTTCTCACGATCATTCTAAAATTCCTCTATTTATGAAAGAGATAGATAATGGAGCAGATCTAGTTTTAGGTTCTAGATACGTTAAGGGAGGTGGCATTCCAGCCAATTGGGGACTTCATCGAAAATTTTTGAGCGTGGTAGGAAATATCACGATTGCTACTGTTTTAACAAACTTTAGTATTCATGATTGGACTACAGGATTTAGAGCAGTTAGAAAAAAAGTTTTTGAAAAAGTACGCCCTTTTGTTAGTGATGCTAGATTTATGGGCTACACTTACCAAATTGGTTTTCTAAATAGTGCACTAAGACAAGGTTTTAACGTAAAAGAAGTACCATTTAAGTTTGTCGATAGAACTATTGGCAAATCGAAACTAGGAGCTGAGTATATGAAAAATACGTTGATGTATATATTTAAATTACGACTAGATGATTTGTTTAAAAATAGAATTTTTAAATTTGCTTTTGTTGGTGGAATAGGTACTTTGGTTCAATTAGGTTCGCTAGCAGTTATTAGATTGTTAATTCCTGATTTTCAGTTTGCTGTTATTACCAGTTTTTTGGTTGCGACATTGTTAAGTATTGAGTTTGCCATAATTTCAAACTTTACTCTTAATAACGTGTGGACTTTTGCAGATAGAAAATTAAAAACATCTCAAATACCAGGAAAATTTATTCAATTTAATTTAGCCTCGATGGGCTCGATTTTAATTCAGCTTGTAATAAATTCCTTAGGCGAAAACTTAATCGGATTAAAACATCTCTTTATTTTGCCAATAATTAATTTCAATGTAGACACTGGACTATTTTTTGCAGTAGCAGGAATATTTATCGGTCTATTTTGGAATTTCTTTGCCTACAACAAATTTATTTGGAAGAAAAAATAACAAAGTATGATTAGTAGTTTTCTCCAGAAAAAATATTATTTTTTCATCATTGTTTTATTTTTTGCTGTATTTTTGCGGTTCTGGAATATTTCAAATACGGTGCAATTTTTAGGTGATCAGGGAAGAGACTCTTTGATTGTATCTAAAATTTTTAAGGAAAAAGATTTGGTATTTATAGGTCCAGTTACCAGTGTTGGAAACATGTATTTAGGTCCTCTTTACTACTATTTCATGGTTCCATTCTTAATGTTGTCATATCCAAGCCCAATGGGTCCTGTTTATGCTGTCGCTTTATTGGGAGTTCTTACAATTTATTTAATGTTTGTACTTGGCAAAGAATTATTAGGTGAAAAAGTTTCTCTTGTAGCGGCGACTTTGATGACATTTTCTGCAACTGTAGTCGCAGGAACTAGATTTAGTTGGAATCCAAATCCCGCTCCTTTGGTTTCGTTATTAATGATTTATTTTGTTTTCAAAGCATTAAGAAGAAATGAAAAATATTGGATTTTAGTGGTTTTATGTTTTAGTGTGTTGATTCAGTTGCATTACTTAACTTTGTTGGCTGGATTAGGCTTTGGAGTTCTTTGGCTGGGTCAACTTTTTCAAAAAATAAAAAGCAATCAATCAATCAAAAAGATGATGATTTCAACGGTGATTGGAGGTCTAATTTTTGTAACTTCTTTAACTCCACTGATTTTATTTGATTTTAGGCATGATGGATTAAACTTCCAAGCTTTCAAAAATATTATTTCTGGTGAAAATAGTTTTGAACAGCAATCCATGTCTTATATAGAAAAGACTAGTAAATATTTTATAGACACCAAAGATAGAGGCATTCAAATATTATTAGAGTTATCGATTGGAAACCAGAGCAACCTCAATAATTATTTGCTAATATTTTCTTTTATTATTTTATTTTTAAGTTTACAAGATTCAAAGCTTAATTTAAAAACTAACAGAAATAAAGATCTTTATTTCGGGAAAATTATTATTATTACTTTTTTAATTACTGGGATCTTTGGAACAGCTTTATATAAACATACTATTTTTGATCATTACATTGCGTATTTATTTCCAGTTTCTTTTTTTGCCCTAGGATTAATAGGAGATTATCTTTATAAAAAAGGTGTATCAGGAAAATTGGCAATTTTGTTATTCTTGGTACTTTTTGCAAATTTTAACGTCTCCAAAATGTCAAAAGTACTTTCATCAACTGGAAGTACGATGAATAAAATTTGGTCTAATTCAAAAACAATTACTGATAGAGTTCGAGATGGCGAAAAATATAACATTGTTTTGTTAACTGGCACGGGCGACATTGATGGGCAAAATTATAGATATTTTTTGAGCACAACTGACAAACCTCCTATTAAAATGGAGGACAGAGGCGAAATTGACACTCTTTTTATTATTAATGACGATAAAGTTCTTAAAAATGTTGTTGAATCTCCTATTTATGAAATTGTTGTGTTTCCTAATAAAACCGCCAGCGAAGTTTACCAAATAGACGACGGTCCAGAGATCACAGTCTTGAGAAGAAATTAATAAAAGTGTATGATTAACCGATGAAACCATATCTATCAGTAGTTATCCCTTCTTATAATGAAAAAAGTAATATATCTAGAGGTGTTCTAGACGATGTTTTACATTACTTAAAGGATCAAAAGTATGAATGGGAATTAATTTTAAGTGACGATGGTTCTACTGATGGAACCGTTGATGATCTTGATACTTTTTCTAAAAAAGATTCTAGAATTCAAGTTTTACACAACAATCATTCTGGAAAGGCACCTACGGTTAAGGTGGGTATGCTTACCGCAATTGGAAAATGGCGTTTATTCACTGATTTCGATCAATCGACTCCGCTAAATGAAGTTGAGAAACTTTTGAGGTATGCTGAGAGAGGTGCTCAAATTGTAATTGGGTCCAGAGAAATGATTGGTGCTCAAAGAGATAAAGAGCCGTTTCACAGACACTTAATGGGTCGAGGATTTAACATTTTGGTTCAAATACTGGCAATTCCAGGAATTTTAGATACGCAGTGTGGCTTCAAATTATTTTCAGGCGATATCACAGAAAAGCTTTTCAATATGCTGTACGTTTATGGTGGCTCAAAGGAAAGGAAGGATGCTTTTACAGGAGCCTTCGATGTTGAACTATTATTTATCGCAAAAAAGAAAAATCTTAATATTAAAGAAGTTCCAATTATTTGGCACCATAATGAATCTAATAGAGTAAGTCCAATCAAGGATTCTCTTAGGATGCTTCGAGATATAATGATTATTAGGGTCACGGATTTACTTGGTAAATATAAGTGAGATTTTGATGACAGTTTTTATATTATTTTTTTTAACTCTATTGGTTTACACCATTTTTTCTTATTCGCTTGTTGATCCCAATTTAGTTCTTTCGTCAAATGCTCAATATTGGAGTTTTCAAAACTGGATGTGGACGAATTTTTTTCATAACGGGCACTTAATGGCGTATGTATATTTTGGAATAGTTGTTTCACTTTTTATTTTATATTTACATATATTGGACAAAGTAAAAAATAAAATAATCATTTTGGGAAAGTTTATTGGAAATAAATATGTTTTATTCTTTTTAGTTTTAATATTTCCCATATTTCTTTCTTATAATGCCTTATCTCATGATGTTTTTAATTACATTTTTTATGCCAGAATGATTGTTAAATATGGTGTGGATTCACGAACTCACATACCTTTAGATTTTCCCAATGACCTGTGGATTAGATTTATGCACAACACACATGTGACTGATGTATATGGAAGAGGTTGGACTTATTCATCGATAATTCCATATATGCTTGGACTTGGAAAATTTTCATTGACGCTTGTTTTATTTAGAGTTTGGAATTTCTTTGCAATGATTTTGTTGTATTTTTCTATGCAATATTTTTCTCGAACTTTAAATAATAGAAATATGAACTTGTATGAAGCTTCGCTAGTTTTCTTGAACCCACTTTTATTAATTGAAACCCTATCCAATTATCACAATGATCTTTTAATGATGCCGTTTGCAGTCTTGGCAGTAAGCTTGTTGATAAAACCAATAACCTCAAAAATTATGGAAAATAAACTTAAGTCGAAATATATCATTCTTTCTTTATTATCATTGGCAATTTCAATTTCGATTAAATTAGCAACAGTTGCATTGCTTCCAATTTGGCTATTAGTTATTGGCGCAAGCTATTTTACGCTTCAATTTGCAACTAGAATGGCATCAAAATTTAAAATAAAAATCGACAAGAATTTTTATGAAAAAATAATTCTGAGTTTCTTTGGAAAATTTGTGGGTTACATTCCAGATTTGGCAGCGGCGCTAATGATGATTTTACTTTTTACTCCTAGATCAAATTTATTTTTACCTTGGTATTTGATTTGGGTAATTGTTTGGATTCCATTTATGAAATTGAAGCAGTTCAGAAACTTGATTATTGTTTTCACTTTTAGTTCTTTGTTGAGATATTTGCCATGGTTATTTAATAATTTAGAATATACAGACCAAGTTTTGAGGAATCAAAAATTAATCACATGGTTAATTCCTGGAATATATTTACTTTCAAGATTTAGTAAGGTTGGACAATCAAGTAATAAAAGTTGATAATAAAATTATGTTGAAAAAGCTTTTTGAAAAATCAAAAAAAAATAGGCTGGGCTGTTTAGCTTTTTTGGGATTAGTAATTCTGTATTTATTAACTCACTTACCGTTTTTAACTAGTCTTCCAGTTTTTGCCGATGAATCAATTTATATTAGATGGTCTCAACTAATTATAGATGATTGGCAACGATATTTATTTTTTCCATTGAATGATGGCAAAACGCCTTTATTTATTTGGCTGTTAGTACCTTTTCAATTCTTATTTAAGGATCAGTTATTTGCCGGAAGATTCTTAGCACTTTTAGTTGGTTTGTTTCAAGTTCTTATGAACATGAAAATTATCCAAGTGCTTGGTGGTAAAAGAAAAACACAGATTCTTACAGGAATATTTACAATCATATTACCATTTTGGTATTTTCATCATAGAATGGCATTGATGGATGGTTTATTAACATTGCTTATTTCTGTAACATTTTTATTTTTAGCACAAGTTTCAAAAAATCAGAAACAATTAATTTTTGATAAAAGAAATTTGGTTAAGATGTTTTTAGCAGGAGCATTTTTTGGTTTGGCTTTGCTAACTAAAATTCCAGCAATTTTGTTTATTCCAGCTTTTTATTTTACAATTTTCTTAGGAACAAAAAAAGATTTTCAAAATTTGAGAACTTCATTCATTAAAGTTTCACTAAGTATTGCAATTGGATTATTAATCTTCGTCGCTTTGAAACTCAATCCAGCATTTGGTCAATTATTTAGCAGGGGTGGAGATTTTTAATTTCCCATTTCTGAAATTATTTCAGGAGCTTGGTCGCAAACGATTGCGAGTGTCCCAAATTATATAAATTACTTCTTTATATATTTAACTCCTGGGTTCATGATTTTTTTAATAGCTGGATTGTTTTCCAAAAAACACAAATTAACGGCCCATGTTTTATTTTGGTCTGGAATATTTTTTATACTGCCAATAGCTTTAATGGGCAAGGCAGTCTATCCAAGATATCTTTTTCCAGCATCATTATTTTTTACTTTATCAGCAATGATGGGGTTGGAAAGTATTGTTCTAGGAGTTTTTGAAAATCCTAAACTTGATGGAAATTATGATAAGCTTTGGAAAACTTCCTTAGTTGGAGTTTCTGTTGCATTACTAATCTCAAATAGCATCGCAACTTCAGTAAATTATATTCAATTATCAATGCTTGATTCCAATAACACACCATTTGTTTCTTCCGATATCACCCAGTATTTGACAGAATGGTCTTCAGGTCATGGTGTCAAAGAGACTGTTGCGCTCATTCGAAAACAAGAAGAAATTGGAACCGTTGCAGTGGCAACAGAGGGTACTTTTGGAACTCTGCCTGATGGATTACTAATGTATTTCCATAGAACTAATGTTGATAATTTATATCTAGAAGGGGTTGGTTATCCAATTAGTGGAGTACCAAAGTCATTTGCAGATAGAGCAGATAACTATGAAAAAAAATTATTGGTTGTGAACTCACATAGAATGAATTTACAAATTGATAGAAAGTATTTGGTGGCAGAGTATTGTCGTCCATCCCATGCTCCTTGTTTGCAGGTTTGGAATATTACTGACAATTTTCAAGATTATGTAAATGATTGAGTTTCTCATTTTATTTGAAATTCGTAAATGTATATGGGTTATACATTTACGAATTATTTATTTGGTCATAAAATCACAGGAATTTACTACTTATTTTGATTAAAATGAATGCTAAAAAATATTTATTTGTTTTTTTTATATAAAACTCCGGAGTATATTTTTTCTGACAATCGTGTTTTTAAGCATGCCTGTTCTACACCATTAACAATCTTGATGTCTAATTTAGAAGCTGATTTATGTGAAACAAATATAAAGAGAGCGGATAGGGCTAAAACCTCAATTGAGGCCGTGACTAAGCTTACGAATATAATTCAATCGGTCAATCAAAAAGATGAGTTTAATGAAAAGTTTCTAGTTTCAAAGGCAATTAATGAGGTTGTTTGTTTAATGCGAGGGAAAATTGATCGTAAATATTTTGAACCTAGGCTGTTAATTAGTAACGATGTTTCTTTGACAGGTAATAAACTTTATTTTCAGGAAGCATTGACTTGTATTTTAAATAATTCTATTGAGTCTTACAATAATATTGAGCAAAAACCATTAAGTTTTGTCGTAAGAAAAGTAAATAATTTTTTGCGAATAGACGAAATTGATTATGGATCAGGTATGAATTTATTTTTTCAAAAAATATTATTGTTTAACGGAATATCAACGAAGAAAAATGGCATGGGATTGGGACTTCGTTTCGCTAAAAGAACAGTCGAAAATATTTTTTCAGGAAAAATGATGATCAATAGTACCGTTGGTTTAGGTACTCATGTAACTTGGATTATTCCGTTAAAGCGACCATGCGAACTAGCGGCCATGTGATTCAGATTAATCATCTACGGCGGTTATGTGATCTAAATTATTTAACTACAGATGCTTGGTGACTCAGATTATTCTGCTAAAGCGGCCATGTAACCAAAGCCTCTTATTGTCTTGATGATGTTTTTATTTTCACCTAAGAAGATTCTAATTCTTCTAATATATACGTCCAGTGTTGTGTGAGTAGGTATTTCTGAACCACCGGACCATACATCGTTGATAATCATGTTTCTACTTACTACATGATTTTTATGTTTGAAAAGACAAGCTAATATCTGTATTTCTTTTTTTCTCATTGTAGAAGTTATACTATTTAAAATTACTTCGCCAGTTTTTGGAAATATTGTTACTGGTCCGAGTGAAAGAGAGTCGGAATTTTTTAGTTTTTGTTTTGAAAGCAAGCTATTTACTCTTAAAGAGAGTTCTGAAATAGCAAAAGGTTTTGATAAATAATCGTCTGCTCCTACTTCAAATCCCGCAATTTTATCTTCAGTTTTTGATTTTTGAGAAAGTATGAGAACTCTAATTTTAAAATTGAAATCATTAATAAATTCGGCAACTTCAATTCCATCACCATCATCAAGAACTCGATCAAGAATAACAATATCAAAATCCTTTTCTTCTATTAAATCGCACGCCTTTTCTACTGAACCACATGTATGACATTCAAAATTTTTATTTGTAAAATATCCCTTAATCATTTTTGAAAGAGTTAAATCATTTTCTACTAAAAGTATGTTTTGCATTTCTGCCTTTCGCTAAATAATTAATTTTGGAAAATATCGCATAGAGTTTAATGAGAAACAAGAATCGAGATATATGAAATAGTTTGATATACTACATGCTAATTGAGTTCGTTGTCAGTCATTGCGTCAGTTTTTCATTTATCGATTTGCCCAAATCGTAGTAAAATATAGTTCTGTTGTAGTAAGCAACAATCCCGGATGGTGAAGTGGCATCACAGCAGCTTCTGGAGCTGTTATCCTAGGTTCGAATCCTAGTCCGGGATCTTTTATTCCCCTCAAGTGATTTTTAATTCAACTAGGACGGTTATAATTTTAAAGACTTTTATGGGATAAAATAT
>VFLK01000025.1 GCA_009885085.1 Minisyncoccota bacterium | reverse complement strand
GGTGGTGGTGAAGGTAGATCTGGTATTGGTATGAAGCATCCAAAAACACCATGGGGTAAGCATGCACTTGGTAAGAAGACCAGAAAGAAAAATCATAGAACTAATAAATGGATAATTAGAGACAGAAGAGTTAAATAGGAAAACATTATGTCAAGATCAAGCAAAAAAGGACCATTCATTGACCCAACACTTTTAAAGAAAGTTTTGGTTCAAAAGGCTTCTGGAAACAAAACACCAATTAAAACTTGGAGTAGAGCCTGTGTTGTTTCTCCCGATTTTGTTGGTCACACCTTTTTAGTTCATCAAGGTAAAAATTTCGTTGAAGTTTTTGTCAACGAAAGTATGGTTGGACACAAGTTGGGAGAGTTTTCTCCAACTCGTACATTCAGAGGTCACGGTAAAATTGTTAAACGTACTTTGACCAAAACTTAAGGTTTATAAAATAATTAAAATGATAATTAAAGCAACACAAAAAAATACAAGACAAACTGCAAGAAAAGTTAGATTAGTAGCTAACCAAGTTAAAAAATTACCTTTAATGGACGCTGTTAATCAATTGGCCGTTATTGAAAAGAAATCAACTATAGTTCTTTTGAAAGTAGTTAGACAAGCAATTGCTAATGCAATTCATAACCATGGATTTGCTCTTGAAGATTTAACTATCAAAGCAATTACTATTGCTCCAGCACCTCAATTAAAAAGGTTTAGAGCTGTGAGTAGAGGCAGAGCTCATACAATAGTTAAGAGAACATGTCATGTTACCGTAGAGTTAGAAGCAGCAGAATTAAAAGGTAGTGCAGCAGTTGCTAAAAAAGCTGACTCAGTTGAAAAAAGTGTCGAAAAAACCAAAAAATCTGATGATATGACTAAAGTTGTTGCATCAACCAATAAAGTGCCAAAAGAGAAAGTAAATAGAAAAGTAATTGCAACTCAAAAGACGGTTACAAAGGTTAGTAATACAAAACAGAAAAAGGGTCAAGCAAAATAATTATAGAAGTAGTATAATACACAGTCTGGAATTAAGAATAAAATAATTAATTGAAGATAAAATAATATGGGACAAAAAGTACATCCAACCGGCTTCAGAATAGGCTCAACATTTAGTTGGAAGTCTCGTTGGTTCGCAGATCCTAAAGATTATTCCGACAGAGTAATTGAAGACTACAAAGTTAGAAAATTATTAAATGATAAGTTGATCAGTGCTGGAGTGACAGATGTACAAATCGAAAGATCTTTAAAAGCTATTAAAGTGGTTTTATTTGTTTCAAGACCAGGTGTTGTCATTGGAAAAGGTGGAACAAATCTTGAAGTAATTAAAAAAGAAATTGAGAGAATTTTAAATGTTTCAAAATTACAAAAAGATAAAGTTAAAATTGATCTAAGAGTCGAGGAAGTCAGAAAGCCAGATTTAAGTTCTAAATTAGTAGCAGAGAGAATTGTAGCTCAACTAATAAAAAGATTTCCACCTAGAAGAGCTGTCATGCAAGCATTAGAGAAAACTATGCAAGCAGGAGCAAAAGGAATAAAAGTTCAACTTTCTGGAAGAATTAACGGAGCTGAGATTGGAAGAACTGAAAAGTATTTTCAGGGAAGTGTTCCAACCCAGACAATTAGAGCAAATATTGATTATTTCCAAGTACCAGCAAGAACACGTTCGGGATATGTTGGAATAAAGGTATGGATTTATAAAGGTGAAATAGTCTAGTCATGCTACAACCAAAAAAAGAAAAATACCGTAAGCAATTTAGAGGAAAAATGAGAGGAACAGCTCAACGTGGCACAGATGTGGTCTTTGGTGAGTTCGGTCTACAATCAACCTCAAGAGGTTGGGTATCTGCTAGACAGATTGAGGCAGCTAGAAAAAAAATCACTTTTATGACTAAAAGAGATGGTAAGTATTGGGTTAGAGTTTTCCCACACAAGCCAATTACTAGTAAGCCAGTTGGAGTTAAAATGGGTTCTGGTAAAGGTGCAATTAAAGAGCACGTAGCAGTTGTGAGACCAGGATCAATACTTTTTGAATTAAGTGGTGTTTCAGAAGAAACAGCCCGTTTGGCTTTTGTCAAAGCTGGACACAAACTATCGGTAAAAACAACATTTGTTAAAAAATAATATAACCCTAAAGGGATAAATGAGAACTAACGACATAAAAGCACTACATGATAAAACGATCGAAGAATTAAATATTCAGCTCGATGAGTTATTAGTGCTATTGGCAAAATCAAGATTGCAAAAAAGAGCAGGTAAGTTGAAAAATACTCACATTGCAATGATCGCAGATGATGTCGCAAGAGTTAAGAGTGTAATAGGAAATAAATCATGAAATCTATAAATGGCACAGTTGAATCATTGAAGTCTACCAAAACTGCAAAAGTCAGAGTTGTTAGATTGTGGCAACATCCTTTATATTTAAAGTCTGTCAAACGTACAAAATCATATGCTTGTCATTATGAGAACATTGATCTTGAAGTTGGCGACGAAGTTATTATTGAGGCTACAAGACCAATTAGTAAAACAAAGAAGTTTAAGATTGTTTCAAAAGTTGGAGGAACCAAGTAATGATCCAATTAAGATCTATTTTACAAATAGCTGATAATTCAGGAGCAAAAAGAGTCAGAGTTATTCAGGTTCATGGTGGATCTAAAAAAAGATTTGGCTATGTTGGTGATATAGTTACTGCTTCAGTAATTGTTTCAGATGCAACTGGTTCAATCAAAAAAGGTGAGATCGTTAAAGCAGTTGTTGTTAGAACAAGAAAAGAAACTAGAAGAAATTCTGGAGAATATGTAAGATTTGATGATAACGCAGCAGTTATTATTGAATCAAGAACAAACCCAATTCCAGTTGGAACTCGTGTTTTCGGACCAATCGCAAGAGAAGTCAAGAATAAGGGTTTCAATAAGATTGCAAGTTTAGCACAAGAGGTCTTATAAAATAGAGAATTATACCCTGAAAGGGCACAAGTGAAATTTAAAGTTAACGACAAAGTACTAGTAACAGCAGGAAAAGATAAGGGAAAATCTGGTGTTATTAAAATGGTTTATCCAAAGCTAAATAAAGTTTTGGTAGAAGGTGCAAACAAATACACCAAACATATTAAACCAGTTAGTGGCAGAGCAGGAGATAAAATTAAGGTTGAGAGACCTCTTCATACTGCAAGTGTTGCTATCCTTAACGACAAAGGTGTAGCTGACAGAGTCGGATTTAAAATAGCTAAAGATGGTACAAAATCAAGATTTTTTAAGAAATCAGGAAAAATCATAACAGAAGTAGTAATAAGTAAGAAATAGAAAATACCCTAAAGGGCACAAGTGAAATTAAAACAATTATATATCAGTAAAATTTTGCCAGAACTTAAAAAAGAGTTCAAAATAACTAATGATTTTGAAGTTCCAAAATTAGAAAAAATTATTGTTAATATTGGCGTTGCAGATCCTCAAGATCCAAAAGCCAGAAAAGTAGCTATTGCAAATATAGTTGAACAATTTGCTACAATAACTGGACAACAACCAGTCGTTACGTTAGCTCATAAATCTATTGCTAACTTTAAATTAAGAATAGGTGATCCTTTAGGAGTCAAAGTAACGCTTAGAGGAAAAAGAATGTGGGGATTTCTTGAGAAACTAATTTCAGTTGCATTGCCTCGTGTTAAAGATTTCAGAGGAGTTTCAAGAACTGCTTTTGATCACGCAGGAAACTATAGTATGGGAGTTGAAGAGCAAATTATCTTCCCAGAAATTAATTACGATAAAATTGAACGTATAAGAAGTTTTCAAATAGTATTTGTAACTTCAGCTAAAACAGACGAAAAGGCTTTCAAAATGTTAGAATTATTTGGAATGCCTTTCGAGAAAAAGGAATAATTTAAATGGCTAAAAAATCAAAGATTGCAAAATCAAAAAAACTATTGGCACTAAGAGAAGCTTTAAGAAAATCTGGAGTCAAAAAAGTTAATAAAGTTTCAACCAGAGGCGAAAACCGTTGTAAAATAACCGGCCGTCCTAGAGGTTATATGAGATTTTTTGGTTTAAGCAGATTAACATTTAGAGAATTAGCTTCAAAAGGAGAATTACCTGGAGTAGTTAAATCAAGTAAGTAAAAATATTATGACAACCGATCCAATATCAGATATCATCATCAGAATAAAGAACGCACATATGGCTCGCCATTCTAAAGTTGAAGTTCCTTATTCAAAAATGAAGAAGGCAGTCGCAGACATTCTTTTGAAAGAAGGATATGTTAGCGAGGTCGGTGTTAAAGAAAGTAAGCCATTTAGTTATTTAGTTATTACATTAAAATATATTGGTAAATTACCAGCAGTAAATAATGTTAAGAGACTATCTAAACCAGGAAGAAGATTGTATTCGCCAGTAAGCAAAATACCAAGAACTTTAGGTGGTTATGGAATTACTATCGTTTCTACAAGCAAAGGTGTCATGACTGACAAAGAAGCTCGTAAAGCAAATTTGGGAGGAGAACTTCTTTGCCAAGTTTGGTAAAAGGTTAAATATATATGTCAAGAATTGGAAGAAAAACTATCACATTGCCAGCAGGAGTAACGGTTACAGTTGCTAATAATGTTGTCGATGTCAAAGGTCCTAAAGGTCAGCTTAAAGTTGATGTTTTACCTAATATCACAGTTACGGTCAAAGATGGCGAAGTTCTTGTTGAAAGACAAAGTGAAGATAAACAAACTCGATCATTTCATGGTCTTATCAGAAGTTTAATTCAAAACAATGTTTTAGGCGTTACTGAAAATTACAAAAAGACTTTAAAACTAGTTGGAACAGGATATAGAGCAAAAGCCATGGGATCTAATGTTTCTTTAGCTGTTGGATACTCTCATCCTGTAGAAGTTAAAGCAATTAATGGTGTATCGATTAAAGTTGAAGGAAATGACACTATTATCTTAGAAGGAATTGACAAACAAGCTGTTGGTCAATTAGCAGCAGACATCCGAAAGATCAGACCACCAGAGCCTTACAAGGGCAAAGGTATTAGATATGAGGATGAAGTTGTCATTAGAAAACAAGGAAAGGCAGCAGCATAATGCCAACAATTAAACATTATACTTCCAAATCAGATAGTAGAAAAATTAGAGTTAGGTCTAAACTCTTTGGTACTTCTGAAAGACCAAGGTTGTCTGTGTATCGTGCTAATAAATATTCTTACATTCAAATAATTGATGATGTCAAAGAAGTAACATTAATGACAATGAGTGATACAAAGATTAGAAAAGCAGTTAAGAAAACAGAGAAGCTTACAAAAACTGATTCTGCTATCAAGGCAGCTGAAGAATTAGTAGCTAAAATGAAAAAAGCAAAAATTACAGCTGTAGTTTTCGATAGAGGTCAATATAAGTATCATGGTAGAGTCAAGGCTATTGCCGAAACTTTAAGAAATGGTGGAATAAAGGTATAACATGAATCAACGACCAAACACAAACAAGCAGTCCGGTAATATCGAACCAAAAGAATTCGAAGAGAAAGTTATCAGAATTTCCAGAGTTTCAAAGAAAACCAAAGGTGGAAATAATGTAGGTTTTTCAGTTCTAATGGTTGTTGGTGATAAAAAAGGTAGAGTTGGAGTCGGCTTGGGAAAAGCTAAAGATGTTATTGGTGCTATTAAAAAAGGCATTAAAAAAGCTAAAAAGAATATGATAACAGTTCCTCTAGACGGCACCACTATTCCATTTCCAATCACTGTTAAAAAAGGTGCTGGAATTGTTATGTTGAAGCCAGCTCCAAAAGGTTCTGGAGTTATTGCAGGTGGACCAGTGCGTGCAGTTGTTGAAGCAGCAGGTGTAAGAGATATTTCTAGTAAAATTCTAGGTTCTGAAAATCAAGCATCTAGTGTTTACGCAACTTTCGAAGCCTTAACTGAAATTCAAAAAATTGTTGAGTTAAAAGGAATTAAATTAAAATCTATTGCTCAGGTTGAAGCAGAAGAAGCAGAGAAAATTAAAAAGATTCAAGAGCATGCAAAACAAAGTACCGCAGTAACAGAGAAAAAAGTCGATCAAAAACCAGCAAAACCAGCAAAGAAATAATAACATGTCATTACTCACAAACTTATTCAAAATTACAGAAACATCAAAGAAACGCGTTGGTCGCGGATATGGTTCTGGAAAAGGTGGTCATACATCTAGTAGAGGCCAAAAAGGGCAAAAATCTAGAGGTGGTTCTAAAATTCCTGTGTGGTTTGAAGGTGGACAACTTCCATTAATTAAACGTTTGCCTATGTTAAGAGGTAAGGGAAGATTAAATGTTGTTAGACCTTCTGCAGAAATTAATTTGACCGAAATTCAGAGAATGAAAGCTGACATTATTACACTCGATTCATTAAAGCTTGAAAAATTGATTGATATTAAATTTAAAAAAGCAAAAATTATTGCAAGCGGCGAAATAACTAGAAAAGTAACCATTAAGGGTTTGAAGATTTCGGAAGCTGCAAAAAAAGCAATCGAGAAAGTCGGCGGAATAATCGAAGATTAAGATTACGCGTATTGAACAAGCAGCAGGAAAGTTATACCCTAAGTGGTGCTTATGAAGAAATTAACTGATTTTTTAAAAAGGATTAATTCTACACCAGAGTTAAAAAAGAAACTCTTATTTACTGCAGCCATTCTTTTAGCATTTAGATTTTTCGCACACATTCCTCTTCCTTCTGTAAATTTACTACAACTAAGACAACTATTCGATTCAAATCAGTTTCTAAGTTTACTTAATGTTTTTTCAGGGGGAACACTTTCAAACTTTTCAGTTTTAGCCGTCGGAATTAATCCATATATCACCGCTTCGATTATTATGCAACTTGGTGGAATGGTTATTCCCAAAATTAAAGAGATGCAAAAAGATGGTGAAACTGGTAGAGAAAAATTAAACCAATATACTCGATATTTATCAGTTCCATTGGCAGTTGGACAAAGTATTTCTGTTTTAGCACTTCTGCGATCTCAAAACTTATTGGAGTCTACTACACCACTGGCTTTCATTGCGATGATACTTTCATTGGTTGCTGGTTCTTTAATTGTAACTTGGTTTGGAGAACTAGTTTCCCTTCATGGCATTGGCAACGGAATTTCTATGATTCTTTTTGCAGGAATTGTGAGTCAACTTCCAAGCTCATTCACTCAGGTTTTACTTTCTGGTACAAATCGTCTTTTTGTTGGAGCCTCTTTCTTTGCAGTTTTCTTTCTTATAATTGGCTTAATTGTTTTTATGAATGAAGCAGTTAGAAAAATTACAATTCAATATGCTACTAGAACTAGAGGAAAAAAATCATATGGTGGACAGACTACCCATTTACCTATTAAAGTAAATGTTGCAGGAGTGATGCCAATTATTTTTGCTGTTTCCATAATGCTGATTCCATCATTTGTCGCAAAACTAATGATCGCTTCAAGTAATCCCAAACTCATAGATATAGGAAATATGCTTACAATAAACTTTCAGCAAACTTCACCAGTTTATATGATTCTCTACTTCATTATTGTCTTTTTCTTTACTTTCTTTTCGTCAATGATCTTTTTTAATGCTGGAGATATTTCAGATGAACTTAAAAAAAGTGGTGCATTTGTACCAGGAATTAGACCAGGTGCAAACACAAAAAAGTTTTTGGAATATGTTGTTTCTAGAATAACCATAGCAGGCGCATTCTTCTTAGGTTTTATCGCAATAATGCCTTCTTTGGCTCAGGTATTCACAGGAATTGGGCAACTATCAGTTAGTGGAACTAGTATCTTAATTGTCGTTTCAGTGGTATTGGAAACATATAAGCAAGTTGAGAGTATGCTGGTTGAACAAAATTACGATAGATTTATTTAGTAGTAAATTAAATAAAACCCGGAAGGGGATAAAATGAAATTAGTATTAATAGGAATCCAAGGTGCAGGTAAATCCACCCAAGGAAACTTCTTATCTGAAAAATATAAAATTCCTTATTTATCTTCTGGACATATTTTTCGAGATATGGCCAGAGAAAAAACTCAGATTGGTAGATGGCTCAAAGAAACTATTAATTCAGGGGCACTAGTTCCAGATGATAAGACTTTGGAAATTATTTTGACATACTTGGAAAAACCGGAATATTCAAATGGCTATATTTTAGATGGTTTTCCAAGAACCGTGGTTCAAGCCGATGCATTCAATGGAGGTGTCGATAAAGTCATTTTTCTAGAAGTTTCCGATAAAGAAGCTCTTTGGAGACTTGCTGGAAGACCAAGTGATCGTGGTGACGAAACAATTCATGCAATTAAAAAAAGAATTGATTTGTTTCATAATTTTACAGAGCCAGTTATTCAGTTTTATAAAAAAGAAGATAAATTAATAGTTGTAGATGGTGAAAAAAATATCAATGACGTTTTTAAAGACATCTGCAAAGAACTAGATAAATAGATGAGTAAAACTCTAGAATATAAAATCAAATCGATGCGAGAAGGAGGCAAAATCCTTGGACGCATTAAAAAGCAATTAGCTGTATTCTCCAAACCCGGTGTTTCATTTGAAGCAATTGAAGCTGAAGCACAAAGATTGATCAAAGAAGCTGGTATGGTGCCAAGTTTTTCTACTGTACCAGGTTATCATTGGGCAACATGTATTATGAAAAATGATAGTGTTTGTCACGGTATTCCTCAACATCAAGTAGTTGAGAATGGCGATGTCATTACAATAGATATTGGTTTAATCAATAACAAATTTCACCTTGATACAACAATTACATTTCCAGTTGGAGAAGTAAGTTCAGAAATTATAGAATTTCTTAACGCAGGCAAGAAGTCATTAGAGAAAGCTATTCAAAGTGCAAGAGTCGGTAATTCGGTGTATGACATTAGCAGAGCTATGGAAAAACCACTTAAGAGAAAAGGGTATGGAGTAGTTTATCAGCTAACTGGCCATGGAGTTGGAGAAGAGCTTCATATGGAGCCTTCAATACCTTGTGTGCCAGATAAAACCGACAGGAACATCAAGCTTTACTTAGGACAAACTATAGCTATCGAGAACATGTATGCTATGGGAAATGCAACTTTGAAAGAAGCTTCAGACGGTTGGACTTATAAAACTATCGATGGATCAATTTCAGGAATGTTTGAAGAAACTGTTCTAATTACTGAAAAAGGTCCTGAAATACTGACAAATTAGTTTCTATCTGGTGTGGGGCGCGAAGAAAGTGCACCGCAAGGGTTTGCATAAGAAATTGTGCAACAAAAGAGGTCAATTTTAGTTGTGGAGGTAGCCAGAGAGGGTAATCTGGGGTATAATACTAAGTTCTGACTCCATTTTATAGTGAGATTTTCACATTGAGTTACTTTTTAATTAATTGTTGTCAGATAGGTTTATATGGGTAAAGTTCAAGATCATAAAAGATCTGCTAAGTCAAAAAAGCAAGTAGACACCACTGCCAAGAAATCTGATCGCAATGATCGTTTCGAAGTCGAAGGTGTGGTAGAGAACTGTTTGCCAAATACTATGTTTAGAGTGTTGGTAACTGACTCAGAAGTTAAACCTATGATAAACAAAGTTCTCTTGGGAACGTTAGTAGGAAAGATGAGATTGTTCAGAATTAGAGTTATGCCAGGAGATTTGGTTAGAGGATATGTGTCTAAATATGACCTCAATAAGTGTAAAATCACCTATAGATCAACCAAACAAGCTACGCAGTAAAACTAATTCTTTTCAAATTTAACAAATTGATGTATAGTTCAAGCCTGTTGAAAAATTAGAAGACATAAATAAACCCTGAAAGGGCCGAAAGTGAAAGTAAAAGTATCTTTAAAAACAATCTGCATTCATTGCAAGCTTGTTAAACGTAAAGGAGTTCTGAGACGTATTTGTACAGAACCAAAACATAAAGGAAGACAAGGATAAGAACATATGCCTCGTATTATTGGTGTTGATATACCAGAAAACAAAAAAATACTTTTCTCACTTCAATTCATTTATGGAGTTGGAGCAACAGTAGCTGAAACAGTATTAAGAGAAGCTCAAGTTGATCCAGATAAAAGAGCTAAAGATTTAAATAATGAAGAAGTAAATAGAATTCAAAGAATATTTGACAGATACGAACTAGAAGGTGACCTTAGAAGACATGTAAGTGACAACATTGACCGTTTGAAGCGTATCAGAAGTTATAGAGGCATGCGCCATATAATGAAACTTCCTGCTAGAGGTCAAAGAACAAAAACTAACTCTAGAAATGCTAGAGGTGGCTCAAAGAGAAAAACAGTTGGTGCTATGTCCAAAGAAATGGCAACAAAATTAGAAACAGCGAAAAAAGGTAAATAATTATCATGGCTCAAGCAAGAAAGAACACAACTACAACTAAACAAACAAAAAAGGTAACCAAAGCTGTTCCAAAAGGCAGAATATATGTTACCGCTACATTTAACACTACAATGGTGAGTGTTACAGATGATGTAGGAAACGTTATCTGCTGGTCAACAGCAGGTGAAGCAGGTTTTTCAGGATCAAGAAAATCAACACCATATGCTGCCACCATTACAGTTGAAAATGCTGTAAATAAGGCAAGGGCATTTGGAATGAATACAGTAGATGTGTTTATTAAAGGACCAGGTCCAGGAAGAGACGTCACATTAAGAGTTTTGAGAGCTCAAGGTATTAGAGTCAACATGATTGCTGATATGACACCAGATCCTCATAACGGAACTAGACCAAGAAAACAAAAACATAACAAGTAAGAACATACCCTAAGGGGCACAAGTAATATGGCACGATACATTGGACCAAAAAATAAATTAGCAAGAAAGATTGGTGAAGACTTAGGTCTTAAGACCAATGCTCTTAAAGTTGCAAAACGTTTGACTTCTAAGCCAGGTCAACATGGTGCTAAATCAAGAAGAAAAACTTCTGATTTTGGAGCTCAACTTAATGAGAAACAAAAAGTTAAGTATATTTATGGTATTTTGGAAAAGCAACTTAGAAAGCTTTATACCGAAGCTAGTAAGAATCCAACAGCAACTGGTGCCGCTCTTTTGAGTTTGCTTGAAAGAAGATTAGACAATACCATTTATAGATTAGGTTGGACTGGCACAAGAGCAGCTGCAAGACAGTTAGCTTCTCATGCACATGTAAGAATAAATGGCAGAAAAATGGATGTTCCTTCTTACAAGGTTAAAGTAAATGACATTATTTCCTTGACCTCAAAAGGAATGAAAATACCTTTGGTTTCAGAAGCTATAAAAGAAAATTCGAGCAAAGTTACTTGGCTAGAACAAAAAGGTGCTGTCGCTAAGGTATCAAGATTGCCTGAGAGAACAGACGTAACAGAATCAATTGAAGAACAATTAATTGTTGAGTACTACAGTAGATAAAAATATTATTAATTAAAATCTAGAAACAGATTCCAAATGAACTAAAGTTCAAATGGGAGAAGAAACAAAGGAGAAAAATATGAACAACTTAATCACAGGAATGAATCCAACTTTTCAAGTAGAAGAGAAAGATTCTAGTGCTACATCAGCTACGATTGTTATCGAACCATTAGAGAATGGCTATGGTCATACAATTGGAAACGCTTTAAGAAGAGTGCTTTTGTCATCTTTGCCAGGTACAGCTATTACTCAATTTAGAGTTGAGGGTGCAGATCATCAATTTTCAACAATCGATGGATTAAAAGAAGATGTATTGGAAATGGCTTTAAATATCAAACAAATCAAAGTCTTTGCATCTACACATGAAACTGGATTACTAAAGCTTTCAGCAAAAGGTCCAAAAGAAGTAACTGCAGGGGATATTGAGTGTGAAGCGGGATTTGAAATCATAAATAAAGACTTACCAATCTGTACTATCGCAAAAGGCAAGAGTATTCAGATGGAAATGAGAGTTGAGTCAGGAATTGGCTATGTAGTTGCAGACGAAAAATCAGCAGATTCCATAGGCGATATAGTTCTAGATGCTTTATTTTCACCAGTTGTTAAAGTTTCATACAAAGTTGAACAAACACGTGTTGGAAGAATTACTGATTTTGATAAATTAATAATGAGTGTCCAAACTGATGGTTCAATTTCACCAATTGATGCAGTTAAATTAGCAGCAGAAATTTTAACAAAACAATTTGGTCAAGTATTTAACCCAGTTGTACCAGAAGTAGTCGAACCAGAAATTTCATTATCACCAGAAGAAGCAGAAACATTAAGATTAACAGTCGAAGAATTAGATTTGCCAACAAGAATCGCAAATGCTCTTAGAAAAGGTGGTTTTAAAACAGTCGGAGATCTAACTGGTGCACCAAAAGAAGTAGTTTCTAAAGTTAAGAATTTAGGTGGAAAAAGTGTCGTACTGATCGATGCAGCATTACAAAAAAAAGGCGTAAACTTGGGAGAGTAATACAATGAGACATAGAGTAAAAATTAAGCATTTTAATAGAGATAGCAAAGCTAGAAAAGCATTGTTTAAAGGTCTAGTACGTTCTTTAGTTGAGCATGGTCACATCGTGACTACAGAAAGCAAAGCTAAGGAAATTAAGAAAATTGCTGATAAGATCATTTCGAATGCAAAAGTTGATACTATTGCAACAAGAAGACTCTTACACAAATTTTTTGGCAGAAGAGATGTTGTCAATTCTTTAGTAGATAGAATTGCTCCTGAGTTTTCTGATAAGACTTCTGGCTTTACAACTATTGAAGATGCTGGTTTAAGAAGAGGAGATAACACAAAGTTATCAAAACTTTCTTTAACTAAAATGCCATCAAGAATGGGAACTTTGAAAGCTGAGAAAACATCAGCCGAAAAAGTAGCAAAAAAAGCAGTTGCTAAAAAAGTTGATGCAAAAAAGGTTGTCGCTAAGAAAGCTGATGAAAAAAAAGTAGAAGCAAAGAAAGCTCCAGCTAAGAAAGCAACCGCAACAAAGAAAAAAGCTGAGAAAGAAACAAAATAGATAATGCAAAAAACATACACACAAAAATCTAGTGAAATTAAAAGAGAATGGCATCTCGTTGATGCTAAGGATAAAGTTTTAGGTCGTATTTGTACTGATATTGCAACTAAACTTATTGGAAAAGGCAAAAAAGAATATACTCCACACATTGATGCAGGTGATTACGTTGTTGTTATAAATGCCGAACTAGTTGCTGTAACTGGAAATAAAGAAGAAGATAAAAAATATTATCGACACTCTGGCTTTCCAGGTGGTTTTAAGGAAAGAAATTTAGCTAAAGTTAGGGCTCAATTTCCTGAAAGAATTATTGAGAACGCTGTTAAAAATATGTTACCAAAAAACAAACTTCAAAGTCTAAGAATGGCTCGTTTGAAAGTTTACGCAGGTCCAGATCATAATCACGAAAGTCAATTAGGAGCATAACCAGCTATGGCATTAAAATTAAATAAAAAGAAAAAAGTAATCAAAAAAATTGTTAAAAAAACTCAGCCAATTAAAAAGCTTATGAGAAAAGTGGAGTCTGATGCTTCTACCAACTTAACAGTTCCAACTGGAAAGTACTACGAAGCTGTTGGTCGAAGAAAAGTCGCAACTGCTAGAGTTAGGCTTTATGAGTCAGAAGGCGATTTTATAGTAAATGACAAGGTTATAGGCAAATATTTTGATACAATCAATGACGCAGTATTACGATACAACAATCCATTTGAATTAACTGGCACAAAAGGAAAATTCTCAGTTGTTGCTAGAGTTTCAGGATCTGGTTCTTCTTCACAATTAGATGCAGTTGTTCATGGTATTTCTAGAGCTTTAGTTAAATACGATGAATCATTCAGACTATTACTTAAACCAGCAGGACTAATTACTAGAGATGATAGAATGAAAGAAACTAGAAAAATTGGTATGGGTGGTAAAGCAAGAAGAAAGAGACAATCTCCAAAGCGTTAAACTTTGCAGTTATTGTCGGAAAAATTCTGGCCAAAATAACATAGAATTAGAAAAGCCCTCGAGAAATCGGGGGCTTTTTAGTTATCAACTATAAGGAGGCTCTGTTATAATTTTCTATATATTTAATAAATACTTATGCCATTAATAATTGAAACATCTAAATTTTTAGTTGTTGGTCATGATAGTCCACATCATGATAGAAATAATGGCGGCCATGCAAAGATATTTCCCAAGGTTTCTTATACAGATAGAACTCAGATGCCTTTAGATTTATACGTTGACATGATGAAACTAGTGAAGGTGGCTGGTGAAGCAATTACAAACGTCATGAAAAACAAAGGAATTGACGTAATTAGAATTAATTATCAGGACAATGGCAATTGGCCTTATTTTCCAAGTGTAAAATCTGAACCCCACATGCATGTTCACTTATATGTTAGATCTGGAAATGAAAAGCATCCAGCTGGCGATTTAAGATTTCAAGCATTTCCAAACGCTCTTGTCTTTCCATTTGTTGGAGATTTTCCTGAATATTACGAAAGCTTTCAACCTTATTCACAAGATGATTGCCGAGATATAAAAATTGAGATAGAAAAATTGCTTGATTCAGAAAAATACAGGGGAGTTAAAGAATCTTTATGAATCTAAAAAGAATGGTAACATGCGACGATATTCATGATAAAAAATATCAAGTATCTAGCGATGATTTGAGTTTTAGACCAGCTGTTTATGGAGTGATTATTCAGGATGGTAAGATTTTACTTTCTAAGCAATGGGAAGGGTACGATTTTCCAGGAGGCGCTATTGAATTAGGAGAGTCTACAGCAGATGCTTTAATTAGAGAAGTAAAAGAAGAAACTGGGTTAAAGGTGGAAGTAGGAAAATTGCTTCATTGTGATAATTCTTTTTTCAAGCTTCCATTTAATGGCAGTTTTGTACATTCAATTCAAATATTTCACATGTGTAAAATTATTGGTGGAGAATTGTCTACACAATTTTTAGATGAGCAAGAACAAAAATATGTAGGGAAAGCAGAATGGGTTGATTTGAATAAATTTAATGACGTCAAAATCTATAGTTCCGTGGATTTGAAAAAGGTACTTAAACTTATTTAGCTTCCTACTCCTGAATATTTTTTAAGAGACCAGTCCCAAAATTTTAAACTAGCAATAAAACTGCCTATTCCTACTACAATAGTTAAAAAAATGCTGAATGAAGGTTTGACTCCTAGCAAAACTTCTGTAGGAATTGTGATCATCATGCCAATTGGAATAATAAAGAAAAGAATAAATTTAAGTGGTTGCATGTACATGCCAATTGGAAATCTTCCCATTGAACTTAAATCACGATAAATCCAAATTATTCCTTCAGTTTCAGTTGTAAGAATGCCAATAGATAAAATTAGGATATTTATGGCAGTAATGATTAGTAAACCATTTGCCACAAGAATTAAATACCATACTAGCGAAATCCAAGTGACAGAGATATTAAGATTACTAAAAATGTAAAAACTAACTGCTAATGAAGGAATCATAAAGATTGTATCATTTATGTCAGGCTTGCCGGTTAAGGCTCTAAACAATGGACTTATTGGTTTAGTTAAATATGCATCAAAGGACCCTGAACGAACTTCATTACTAAATATATAAGTACCCCTGAAAAAAATTTGACTAATTAAATCTATAAATTGATATGTTAGAAAAAAAACAATCATCTGATCTGAAGTATATCCAGCAAAACTATTAACATTATTTTTAATTAAAAATAAAAAAATTAATGAGAATGAAAATCGTAGTATTTTTCCTATCATAAATAGAATATTAGAGCCTCTATTTACAAGAGTTTCTTGGAGGGAGTTTAAACCAAATATTTTCCAAACGTTAAAGTAAGTTTTTAGTCTCATATATATTTAGATGCCAACTGATTCATATGATTTTAAGCCTTTTGTCCATATCTTATGAGTTAATAATCCCAATATTAATATCCACAGAGTAAGTACGATCGAATGTTTGATAATTTCTTGGGAATTTAATCTTTCTAAAAATAACTGAATTTGAACAAATGATAAATATGGAAAGGGAGTAAAGTAAATAATTTTTTGCAAATAGATGGGTAAAATGTCCAATGGAAAGAGTTTTCCTGCAGTAAATTCTATCATCATAAAAAATATAAATTTAGGTCCCCACGCTTGTGGACTCCAGAATCCCATGCTTCCGAAAAGAAGCGATATAATGAAATTTAAAATTAACCCTCCAAATGACCACACAACAAATAATAACAATATTTTATAATCGGGAAATATTATAATTGGTTTGAAAATTAAAAATAAAAAGTAAGATTCCAAGATTAAGAAAAGAATGTTTTTAAATTTGTCCGCAACTTCTTGAATAGCAAAATATCCAAAAAGATTAATTGGTTTTAATAAATAGTTACTAATCTCCCCAGAATATAATCTGCCTGCCAATCCATTTAATGATGACGAAATGATTAAACTTTGTAAAAATGCAACTAAAAATATATAAGTGATCATGCTCTCTTTAGAGTAGCCAAAAGCACCGTTGTTTGAAGTAAAAATCACTGTCCACACCGTAAGGGACATTAAGCTGGATAAGAACGATCTAAGTCGCCATGTGAATAGACTTAATCTATATACTAGACCGTTTTGCCAGGTAATTTTAAGAAGTGTTAAATATTTAGTCATTAATGAATTTTTTTATCGCCAAAGATTTCTCTGATTACCACTTCTATTGGCACTTCTTCAATATTTAGGTCATTTACCTTAAATTGATTCAGAATTTTTGAAGCAATTTTTGTTGCTTCTTTTCTAGGCACTATTAATGTAGCTTGGTTATTTTTAAATGATTTTACTTTGCCAAATTGTTCTAAATCTTTTCTTAATACTGAATTTTCTAGTGTAAGCGAAAGAATTTTATTTCTGGCATATTTGTTGATAATGTCTGCCAAATTACCATCATAAATTTTATGTCCTTTATCTATCATGATGACTCTTTCACATAATTCTTTTACATCCCCCATGTAGTGACTTGTTAAAATAATTGTGGCTCCAAATTCTTTATTGTAAGTCTTAATAAAATCTCTTAAGGTTTTTTGCATTACGACATCCAAACCTATAGTTGGTTCATCTAAAAATAAAACCTTAGGGTTGTGAAGCAAAGCAGCAATAATTTCGCACTTCATTCTTTGACCCAATGATAATTTTCTCACTTGAATTCTTAGAATATCTTCAACATCTAAAATTTTTGATAGTTTTGAAAGAGTTTCATCAAAAACTTTGTCAGGAATTTCATAAATTGCTTTATTTAGATGAAAGGATTCGATTGCTGGTAAATCCCACCAAAGTTGGTTTTTCTGTCCCATCACTAATGCAAATTGTTTTTGAAATTCTGTTTTTCTATCCCAAGGGTTAAATCCTAAAACCGAAGTTTCTCCTTCTGTTGGGTACAAGAGTCCTGAAAGCATTTTTAAAGTTGTAGTTTTTCCTGCTCCATTTTGACCTATGAAACCCACGATTTCTCCTTCAGTTATCTCAAAACTAACATCATCAACTGCCTTTACAGTTTCGTAACTTCGTTTCCAAAGAGATTTGATAGAACCCAAAAGCCCGGGTTCTTTTTTATAAACTTTAAAATACTTTTTCAAGTTACTAACTTTGATAGTGATTTTTTTGTTATTTTTTGTGGAATTCATTGTGCCTTTCAAGCTATATTTGATTATACCTTAATTTCCAACACTTGAGTATTTTTTAATAGAATAATTAAAAAATTGAATTGTTAAATATGCAAAAATCATTGTAAAGATGAAGAAATATATAATATCTGATGTATTGTTTCTGTTTAAAATTATTTCGCTTGGAAGGGTAGTAACGAGACCTAATGGAACAATGAAAGTAATGATAAATCCAGTTAGTCCAGTATAAATTCTGGCTGGCATTTGATAAATACTTCTAAATCCTGGCATAACCTCATTAATGTTAGTTAATTTTTCTGCCCAAAATGATAAGGTTGCTAATATAAACCATCCACTGTAGATAAATATAATTGAAATTATGAAGACAAATGAGGCCAAAAGTATTTGATATATCGATATCTGAATTTGCATCTTAACAGCTGTACTTATGAGTATCGTAAGACCAATAAAAAATCTTGGAACATTATGGTAAGTTGCTTCTTTGGTTAAAATTATGAACACACTGTTAACTGGTAATAAAAGAAGATTACTTAAAGTTCCTTGATAAATTGACTCAGTATAATTAACCATGTTTGGAAAAAATACTGACCATGTGAAAGCATCCAACATGGTAAAAAATGAAAGTAATATGACAACTTCATCATAAGTCCAGCCAGCAATAGTTTTACTGTTCCCAATTATTAGATAGTAAAAAAAATAGTTGAAAGCTGTCCACATTGTTGAGACAATTAACCAGAAGAAAAAATCACCTCTATATTCCATCATTTTCATGAGTTGAATTCTTCTAAATGTCCAAAATAATTTCCAATATTTTTTCATTATTAGTGTTATCCTCCGGCAGATGAGTATTTATATCTTGCTTTTTTCCATAAGAAATTACTAAATAATAGCATGATTAAAAGTGTAGAAAAAATAAATAAATAATCGTTAAGTTGCAGTTTCATTTTTCCTTGGATCACTTGAATAGGTACGTAACTTAGATATTTAAATGGTAGAAAGCTAAAAATATTTTGTAACCAAATAGGCATAAATTCAAATGGCACTGTTGAACCGCTAAATAATGAAATAAGAATCCATTTAAAATGTTCCAGACCACTAGATCCTTCAAACCAAAAAGTAAGTAAAACAATCCAGAGCGCAATCATTATTTGTATAGCGTAGGCAGCTGCTAACAAACCCAAAAAATAAATAAACTATTTATATCAAAAATAATTTTAGAAACATGGAATATTTTCATTGAGAATATATAGAAAAGTGTTAGTATTGGAATTGAAATCAGTAAATTTACAATTTTACCGCCAAGCTCTTTCGACAGAATTTCATTTATATACGAAAATGGTCTTGTTAAAAAATAATCAATTTTTCCCATTCTAATTTCTTGAGATCGCCAACCTTCAAAGTAAGTTGCGGTTATTCTTTGAATGAAAACTACTAAGATATAATATTGAACAATATCAGAAAAAGAGTAATTATTAATAATTTGTTGATTTGAATAAACTGCTCCCCATAAGAAAAATAAAACAAAAAATGGGACTACGTCCAAGAATGCATAAATTATAATTTCCTCTCTAAACTGTAATGTTCTTATAAACATGTACTTAAAGATTAAATAATACTTTCTTAGCATGTTGCTATTCTAGCACCTCTGGATCGAACCACCCAATATAATTTCAAGTTGTTCATTAACAGATGTACTTATTTCCAGAATGTGGTCATTATTAGAATGTACTCATTACCAGAACATGCAATAAAAACCCCCGCTCGAGCGGGGGTTATATTTATAAAGTTCAAAATCTACAAAGTAGATTATTAGTTTACCAAACTTGTTTCTTTAAAGGCTTGCCAACTCTAAAGTTAACAACTTTATGACCTTTAATTGTTTGTCTCTTTGATTCATTTCCAAAAGGAACAACTTGTTTGTCTCCGACTTTACTAACGTAAAATGTTCCAAATCCTGAAACGACTACTTTTTCACCTTTTTTAAGTGAACGGATTACTTCTTCAAATAATGCTTCAATAGCATCAGAAGAAGCTTTTTTTGTTAAGTGAGCTTTTTTTGCAATAACAGCAACTAATTGTGATTTAGTCATTTGTATTCCCTTTTAATAATTATTAATTAGCCTCATATAGAGCGACTTAGATGAATCATTATCACTTATTTTCTTCACCTGTCAATCTTCAATTCTTGAAATTAAATAAAGTTATATTTTTTTAAGAATGCGACGCTAACACCAATCATGTCATATCCAATGTCTCTGATTGTGGCATATCTGCCTGGAACTAGTGATTGATGAAATTCGTCACTAGCTGCATAAAGTAGGCAAATTAAAATTGGAACGTAGAGTTGTTTTGTTGAGGTTTTTGAGTTTGTGGTTTTATCTACAGCTCTTTTTAATAGCAAATAAAGCACAAAATAGACTAAAATATGTGATAATTTTTTAAAAACATAATCATAGGCTGATTCCTGAAATCCAGCAATTACACTTTGAGATGATAGTATAAAAATGAGGGTTGCCCATAAAATGGGTGGTAGATAAGCCATTAATATCTTGTTAAATTTTTTCATTTTTTATAAAGAATAATCCAGAACTTGCTAGCATTGCTCCTCCAATTATAACACTTATTACAGCTGTTTTTGGCAAACTATTATTTCTAACTACCACTTTTTTTGAGATGTAATTATCTATTTTAGCAGTAGCGGATTTATCAGCATTACTGATTGGCAGCAATTTGTTAATTTTTTTTAAACTTATAATTTTTTGTCCGATAATGTCATTTACAACTATTTCTTGGTTATTTTTAAGTAATTCTTTATCTTTAAAACTTGATTCTAAATATGATGTTTCTGTTGTTATACCTAAATCTTCATTTGAAGAGGCTGAAGCAAGAATTGATATGCCTGGGGTGCATTCACCCATTTCGAGTTTATCAATTACTTTTCCATTTGGATCAATTAAAGTTATAGTATCACCGGAATTGTTGAGAATATTATTTTTTAGATAAATAATTAAAAATGATTGCTGGGGTATTATTTCTGATGAAGTGAATAGTATCTGATTATCTGCAAAATCTTTTAAAATCCATTTATTTAGATTAACAGCTTCACTATTAGTATTTCTTATTTTTATCCATTCTTGAGTATTGGCTTCTGGGCATGACATTACTTCATATAGTGAAAGCGATGGATAGGTTTCACTATCAGTATTAGAAGAGCTTGTTGAAGTTGGCGAACTTGTTGATGTTGGAACTGGCGAGCTTGTTGGTGCTGGCGAACTTGTTGATGTTGGAACTGGCGAGCTTGTTGGAGTCGGTGAGCTTGTTGGATCTGGAGGTGAATTAACAGATCCTTGAGGTGAACTAGCGGGGGCCGTATTAGAATATCCTTTACTTGGGTCTGACATAATAATAGAATCTTGATTGTTATTAGAGTTTGATATTATTGCAAAGCTCATTCCAAGCTCCGAATTAATATATTCAAATTGATCAATTACATCGCCAATATTATTTATTAATTTTACGCCATCGGCAGTATTATTTAATTTACTAGTTTCAAATTCTATTATTAAAAACTCGAACGGTTTCATTTTCCATTCATCTACAAAACTTGGGGTAAATTGAAAAATAATCGAAGGAGTAGTGAGTTCATCCATTAACATCCATCCGGCAAGATCAACGTTTGCTTCTGAGTTATTGAAAAGTTCTAACCATTCTTTTTCGTTAGTATTTGGTCTTGGATAAACTTCGTTGATAATTGGTGAAGCATGTGCTGGCATGACAAAATAAAAAAAGAGAATAAAGTTAAAAATCAAAATAAGTACTTTCATTATAAAGAATAGTAATGAAAAAATATTTATTTAAGTGTAGGAATTTATTATTTAAGATGCCAATACAGAGTCATATAATTGTCTTCATGAAAGACAAAGGCACCGTTTCCACCGTCTCCGAGGCAGTTTCTGCAAAAATAGGCTACTCCATCTGCTACGGCTTTAACAGAAATATCACCAATTCCAACCAAATCCATAGCTGGGTGAGCTTTTCCACCGTACTTAAAATTGTAGCAAGTATTTCCTCCATAATTTTGAGTAACCCTTATGTTGCTCATTGGCCAATTCCAGCCGCCATTACCAGATGATTGCTGTCCGCTTGGATCATTGCTACAACCTGTGTCCCAGGTGATTGATTGGTTGCGAAGTTTGTCTAAAGGATTTATATAATTACTGTAATACCAATCCCAATTGTCTTTGGAAAATTTATCCGCTGAATAGCGATAGACTCCAAAATGTAAGTGTGGTCCGCTTGAAAATCCAGAATTACCCATTGTTCCTATAACTTCACCTTGAACTACAGCTATACCATTTCCATCTTTAATAACAGTATTAGCAGCACTCAAAATTTGAGCTAGTTCTTTTCTTGATTCTTCCAGTAGGCTTTGGTATTTTTTTTCATTATTCTGAGTTATATCAAGCAAATTTTTCTTGGCCTCTCTTTGAGCAACTAAATTATTTTGTTCAAGTTGCAGTTGATATCTTTTTGTTTCAATTTCATCTTGTTTAATAGTTTTTATATCTTTCTGTTCGTCATATAAAACTTTTTGATCTTGAGCTCTTTGCATAGCATCGGCTGTCTGTTTTCCAGCAAGACTTAAATATCGGTGCTGGTTAATGAATTTTGAAAGAGAGTTGGAAGTTAGTAATAGTTCCAGTGGGTTTGATTGTCGCTGTTTATATTGGGTTCTTATTCTGTCAACGAGTAATGTTGTGAGTCGGTCTAATGAAATACTTAATCCCGAAATTCTGTCTCCTAAGGCTCCAATTTCTTTTTCAAGTTTGGTTATTTCAGTTTCTCGTTGTCTGATTTGTAATTCTTGAATGTTGATATTTCCATTGAAAACACTAATCGTGCTATTGAGCGTTGTTTTTTCAGCATTTATTTCACCCAACTTGTTTTCAATACAGTCAATTTTATTTTGTAAGCATATATCATAACTTTCATCGTTTTCATTGCACTGAAAATCTGATTCACAATCTCGAGCATAAACAGTTTTAACAACCAATTCAAATAATATGTAAATAATAAAAAGTACGACTGATATATGTAGTTTCTTGATCATAAGTTAAGTAAAAGGTGATGTTAACACAAGCTCAAACTGTTAATTTTTAATCAGTCTTTGGATAGCAACTAGGCTTGCAAATCCTCCAAGAATAACTCCAAAAAATATTCCTATAGAGCCATGAATAATATAGAATTCTAAAGGAATTGGTAGCAACTTAATTTCTCCTAAAACTGAATTTATTGATGGTGTTAAATATAACAATATCGAAAAAGTAACTAGCCAACCAATTGCAGCTCCAACTAATCCATAAATCATTCCCTCGTACATGAATGGAAGTTTGATATAGCCTTTTGTTGCTCCCAACATTCTCATTACTCGAATCGATTTTTTCTGTGCCGTAGCTTTCATTGCGGTTATGGTCATGATGATCAGAAAAGAAATTAGAGTTAAAATCGAGGTAGCAGAGATACCGATAATTTCAGCTGTATTAATCCATTTTGATAGAATGGATACGACATCTTCTTGAAAAACTACATCCTCTACTTGACTGTAATCGTTAAAATCATTTTTTATATTGATAAGCGATTCGATATTTCTTCCTGAGACCTCAATGCTGGCTGGCAAAATATCTGCGGTTACTAGCTCAAGAAGCAGTGGATCATTTTTATTTTCTTCTTGGTAGAGTTTAAGAGCGTCTTCTTGGGTAATTATTTTTGTCGATTCTACGTATGGTTTTGCCCTAATTGCTTCTGCTGTTTTTTCAATATCTGTTATTGGAGTTTCGAGCTCAAAAAAAGCAATTATTTGTGGTCGAGTTTCAAAATGTTGAAGGACTTTACTTGCTCCCATAACAAAAAGTGAAAAAGAAAATCCGACAAAAAAGGTTACTGCAACCATTATAATTGAAGTTAAGGATTGGTAAGGTGTTCTTCTGATTGTGGTTAGGGCAGTTGTCAGTGAGTTCATATATTATTTTGTTTTAGTCTTTTTATCCATTTCTTTTGATTTAGTTTCTTTAGTTTCTTTTAGTTTTGTTTTAGCTTTTTTCTTATCAGTAACATCTTTTTTTAATTCATTGACCGACTCTGAGTTCGACTTTTCCTTGGTTTCATTTGGAGAGTAAGTTTTTGTATCTGCCTTCGAGTTTACTTCCAGTTTTATTTCTTTTTTTGGCCTGGTATCCTTTTTAATTTTACCTTTTTCAAGATCGATTTGTCTCACACCTTTGAGTAATTCCAAAATATCATGATCGTGAGTTGCTAAGATAATAGTGGTTCCAAAGGAATTTATTTTTTGAAATAATTTGCCAATCTCTAATGAAGTTTCTTTATCTAAATTTCCGGTGGGCTCGTCTGCAAAAACTATTGCAGGCCCGGTGGATAATGCCCTAGCAATACTAATTCTTTGAGCTTCTCCTCCAGAAAGTTGTTGAGGAAACAAGTAAGCTTTATCGGTGAGCGCGATCAGAGTTAAAAGATCAGTCACTCTTCTTTCAATTTCATCTTGTTTTTTGCCAATAATAGAAAGGGGGAGAGCTATATTTTCCCAAATATTTAGTTCAGGGAGAAGCTTGTAATCTTGGAAGACAACACCAATTTTTCTTTTATGTTCATGAATATGTGATTGCTTTATTTCGTTATTTTTATCAGCAAAAAAGATATCACCAGAAGTAGCTTTGTGCTCTCTAGTTAGCAATCTCATAATGGTAGTTTTTCCAGACCCAGAAGGGCCCGTAAGAAGAACTAATTCACCGGCTTCAATTTCAAAGGAAATATCATTAACTGCGTATGAGTCTGGTGGAAAATATTTGCTGACTGAGGTAAATTTAATCATAATTTAAACCTAGTTTAGCCTGTTTACTGGTAACTATGCAAGATTGAATTGAGATTTATTCTTCTGCTGGAGATTCTGCGTCGACTTTTAGCACTTCAACTCTGCCGACATCCATTAACCAGCCTGCTTTTTGACCTTTAAAGGTCTCTCCCCACACTTTTACTTCTGTCCCAGCGAGTTCGCTTAGATCAGTAACTGAAGATGTTAAATAGACCGTTTGTGATGCTCCACCTGGTCTTAAAAGTTTGTGTGAGCCTTCGCCATCAAGTCCGCCAATTTCTAAATAGCCCTCAGCAGAATCCTTAAAAGACTCATCTTTACTTCCAAATGTATCGCCAACACTTAGCTTGTCAGCTGATGGAAGTTCTTGAAGTGCTAGATCTGACGTAGATGTGGATTTGTTTGCAAAAAGTTTAAAACTACCAAAACCCGTTCCGACCCCAGAAAGAACTGCAATAATTGTTAAAACGATAAATAACCTTGAAGTATTTCTCATCGATGAGTCTTTCTTTATATTAGTTGTTAGAATACTTTCCTGTTCAGGAGATTTTTGATTATGCTCTAGAAGTAATTCATCGTCAACTACAGCTTTGTTCTCGATGTCTTCCATGATATCTATTTTTTTCATATATTAAATTATAACTTATTTACAATTTAATTTCCTCTTGAATAAATAAGTCTATGTCACCGTCTAAAACTGCTTCTGTGTTTGTGGTTTCTACTTGAGTTCTTGTATCTTTTACTAATTTATAAGGGTGCAAAACATAGTTTCTAATTTGATTTCCAAAACTTGCATTTACGTGAACTCCTTTTTCTTTGTTTAGTTCGTCTTGAAGTCTTTGGGCTTCTATTTGCGCAAGTTTTCTTTTGAGTTTAATAAGTGCTTTTTCTTTATTTTGTACCTGACTTCTTTCTTCTCTGCACCTTACAACAATTCCAGTTGGTACGTGGGTCAATTCAACTGCGGTATTCACTTTATTAACATTCTGACCTCCAGCTCCGCCAGCTCTTGAAAAGTTCCAGTTAAGCTCTGTATCGCTAATTTCTATTTCTTCATCATTCTCATCGATTAGAGGTAAAGTTTCTACCAAGGCAAATGAAGTTTGTCTCAGGCTATCAGCATTAAAAGGACTCTGTCTGACTAATCTATGAGTACCTTGTTCATTTTTTAAATATCCGTAGGCATATTGGCTATCAATTTGAAATTCTGCTGACTTTATTCCAGCTTCTTCACCTCGTGATTCTGAAATAAGAGTCGCTTTCCAACCTTTTCTTTCAAAGAATCTAGAATACATTCTTTTGAGCATAGATGCCCAGTCCATTGCTTCAGTTCCACCTTGACCAGAATGAACAGAGAGTATGGCTCCATAATTATCATATTTACTGCTTAAGTATTGTTTTAATTTTAACTCGTTTAGTTTTTTTGATAGTTTTGAACAAGTGATATTCAAATCTATTTCAAGGTTTTTAATAGATGCAACATCTTTTTCTTCAGAAATTAACTCTTGATAGGTTTTTAGTTCATCGCTCAAATTTTTTACTGACTCAAAATCATCAATATCTTCTTTCACAAGTGAGGTGCTTTTCATTACCTTTTTTGCTTCTTTAGATTGCCAAAAATTAGGTAAAAAAGTTTTTTCCTCTAGATCACTTAGCTCTTTTTTAAGTGCCTCTATCTCTGTTGATGATAAATATTCATTTGCGTTTTCGATAAGTAGTGATGGCTCGTGACTTGAATTCATAGAATGATTTTATCATGAATCTAGTTTATTGGAGTTTGACCAGAGTATTTTGTTCTAATAAAAATTGCGCAATAAAAGAGTCTTTTTTAATCGTGTATGGAGTTGCGGGTAATCCTGGCTGTTTTTGAATATAAATTTGATTTTCATCTGATTGAGGATTTTTTAATTTAATTTCAAGTTTAGAACTTTCCTGTTCTTTAAGTGTGACAATAAAACCAATTTCTTTAAATTCCTCATTTTTTGAATTTTTAATAATGCCTTCATGCCAATCAGAAATTTGTATATCGTTATATTTAATAAAATCCAAACTTTGCTCTGGTTTTATGAAAATTCTTTGATAATTTACATATCCAAGGTGATTTGCTTCATTGCCGTTGCTAGATTTATCAATATTTATAACGTCTTCGTCGATTAAGCCTGTTAAATTGGAAATCGTTGGGGAGAAATTGTTATTTTTGAAATTAACTGTTATTAAAGTTTCATTATTATTTTTATCAATTAATACGTCACGGTTGATATTTTTATTTGCTTTGTTAATTCCAACATTTGATTCTACTATAAAAAGATAATCTGCATTCTCCTTATATTCGAGTTCTTGCCTAAACCTATATTTTGAAATTATTTCGTCAATTTCATCAACATTAGAATAAAGCTGAATATTGTTATAAGAAAATTGATTTATAGATTCTTGAAGAATATTAATTTTAGACTTAACGTCAAGATTACTAATTTTAATTTGAACTTGTGTTAACAGTTGAGCAAGAAGGTGCTTTTTTTCTGTGCTTCCTGGGAAAAATGAGCTTCTTCTCGATCTAAGTACTTCGGTGACATTATCTTTGTTTACTATCGTATTATAATCGTTGAGAGTGATGCTGCCAGTAATCGATAAAATTAGCTTTGCATAATCTGGGTTAACGGCAACAAGAGTGGTAACATTTTTTTTATTTCCGAATGCAAAAAACTGCAATATCTGTTCAGCACTTGTTGGGAAATCTGGATTCCAGTTGGCATTTGGAAGTCTCAAGCCTTTGCCATCGCTCAAGTATTCTTTAACTCCACTTGGAGCTTCAATAAAACCTTCAAATTGACCATCTGCATCATAAATGTCTTCAGTTACAATTTCTAAAACTTTTCCATCAACGATATCTAAAACGGTATATGAGCCCATAAAACCACCAGTTGCTCGGATCTCATCTGAGTTCTGAAAAACAATAATTATTTTTTGATCCTGATTTGAAAAGCTATCTAAAAATTTAATAAAATCAGGTAATGCTTTAGACAATTGATTAAATTTTTGAAGTTTGTCTTCATTGATTACTGTATTCGCAATTTTTGACTGAGAAATTTGATTATTTATAGTATTAATTCTTTGATCTAGTTCATTTAAAATGTTTTTTAAGCCTGATATATCAAAAATATATTTTTCATTTTGATTTAAGTTGCTAGCTAATATCAAAGTTTCGGAATAAGAGGGTATATCACTAATTAAATTTAGTGAATTCTTAAGTAACTCAATATCGTTGTTCTTAGAAAAGGTAAACTTTGAAAGAGGTTCGATAATTAAAAGGCATTGAAGCGCAGTTTCTCTTGCTTCTTGAAAATTACCATTATTTAATTGGTTGAAAGTGCGAGATATTAGGAAAATTAGAATGGCAAAAAATGTTACAGAAATTATCCCTAATAATATTAAGATTCTTTTCCACATTAATTATCTCATTCTACTATCTATAGCTTGCTTTGATGATCTTATCGCCAACTTCTATTGACTCTAGGACATCCATGCCTTCGACCAATTTTCCAAAAACCGCATGTTTTCCATCTAGGTGAGGCTGTGGGGCGTAAGTTATAAATATTTGACTACCACCGGTGTTTAGTCCTGAGTTTGCCATTGAAAGAATTCCTGGTGAATCATGCTTGAGTGTAGGATCAAATTCATCCATTATTTTATATCCTGGATCTCCCATTCCCCATTTGCTTTCATTTCCAGGTATTTTTGTAAAAGGATCACCAACTTGGGCCATAAATCCAGGTATTACTCTGTGAAAAATTATTCCATCGTAGAAGCCATTATCAATTAAATCTAGAAAGTTTGCTGTTGTTAAAGGAGTTTTGTCTCTGTAAAGATCGATTACCAAAGTGCCCTTTGTTGTTTCAAAAACTGCTTGGGTTGCGTCAATTTTTTTGAAGTCTTCAATTGTTTTGTATTGTTTATTTGGCATTGGTGTTACTGTTTCCTTATTTGATAATTTAGTATCTGTTAATTCTATACCTGAATCCTTATTAGTTGAATCAAAATTTATTTTAATATCATCTGGAGTATCATTTGCATCGTCTGCATTTTCTGGGTTGGTACATCCGGAAAATAATATCGTGGTAGATGCTAGAAGCGCAATAAGGGCAATTATTCGTGAGTTTTTCATATGCTTGCTAGTATACTTAAGAATCAAAGAGTTGCAACTTTTAAATTGAAAATAGACTCGTAACGAAATAAAATTGTTGTTTATTTTACATTTCGCAACTAGTCTATTATAACTGAAACTGCTAAAACACTCAAAATATACTACAATTGACTCAAGGTTGTATTCTAAAGTAAAGATTGGTCTATAAAAAAATGAAAACGATATTTATATTACACGGCTGGGCTGTTAGAGGAGCTGATGAAAATAAAAAAATGTGGCAACCATTTATTGATGAGTTGGAAGTTAATGGTCTACATGTTGAGTTTTTGAAAATTCCAGGACTTTCAGCACCATTGAATGAAGTTTGGAATCTTGACAACTATTTATTGTGGCTTACTACGCAAATAAATGAGAATTCAAAGGATAAAAAAATTATTTTGTTAGGTCATTCTTTTGGTGGCCAGTTAGCCATTAAATATGCCGCACAAAATAATGAAAAAATTGAAAAATTAATTTTACTTGATAGTTCTGGTATTAGAGATATGTCACCAAAAGCAGTTTTCAAACGAACGGCTTTTTTGATTGTATCTAAAGTCGGAAAGGTTTTGTTAAGAGGAGAATTTTTTAGGAACTTGCTGTACAAATTAGCACGTGAGGCAGATTATAAAAATGCTTCTCCTTTGTTGAGAAAAACTATGGCAAAAGTTTTGAATAACCAAATTTTTGAAGATTTGCCACAAGTTACGGTTCCGACAAAGATAATTTGGGGAGAGAATGATTTAACAACTCCTGTGAAGAATGCTAAAAAAATGCATTTGTTAATTTCAAATAGTCAACTTGAATTTATTAAAGATGCTAGACATTCGCCACAATTCACACATCCAAAGGAAACTGCAAAATTAGTGAATGATTTTATTTTTTAAATTAATTATTTATGAAGACTTTATCAATCCTAACTCTATTTTTAACATCATTTTTCATTAGAGCTTTACGATGGTTAGCGATTGCTCAGCAAAAAGAATATAGAGCTGATAGATTAATTTTATTTATTAAATCAGATGAAGGAAAAAAAGAGATATTTAGAATATTTCCTCAAAAAAAAGATTTTTCAAGAACTGGTTTAAAGCGACCTAGAATAACTTCAAGAATTATAATAGTTACAATTATTTTTATAGTTATATTTTTATTTTTAGTGACATGCTTAGTTAGTAGAAGTCTTTTATTTGGAAGTATTGCTTTTATTTTGCTAATGATATTTGGATTATTGATTTATTTAGCAGTCATTCCATTATTGATACTAGTTGCAGTTTTACCAACAGCTTTAGTAGCTTCATTTAGAGTTTGGTTGGAATTATTATCAGCTCACTCAAAAGTTAAAAACTTAAAACCAAAAATTATTGGGATCACAGGAAGCTATGGAAAAACTTCCACTAAAGTACTTTTAGCAGCGGTTCTAGAAAAAAAATTTAGTGTTTTTAAAACTCCAAAATCATTTAACACAAAATTTTCTGTTGCTCAAAGTATTAATAAAGGTTTCAAAAATCAGGAGATTATGATTCTTGAATATGGGGCCTACAAAAAAGGAGAGATAAAGATCCTAGCATCTTGGTTCAAGCCGAATTTAGCCATAATAACTGGACTAGCAAAGCAACATCTGGGACTATTTGGTAGCGTTGATTCGATTATTGAAGCAAAATCAGAGTTAGTAAAATCTTTAGATCCTGGTTCAGTTGTGGTTTGGAATGGAAATGATATTGGTGCCAAAAAGATTTGTGAAAAAGGAATGGGCGAGAATTCTCATTCAAAAGGCAATCTTGAAATGATTGCAGCCAAAGTTGAGAATAAAGATTCGGTTGTAATGAAGGCTCATCTAAACAAAGTTGGGAAACTTCAATTTGTTTTTGCTGGTCAGCAAGTAAGTACTAATTTGCTTGGAATGCATTATCTTGAAATAGTTGTAATGGTTCTTTCAGTAGCGCAAAAACTCGAAGTTACTGATAAAGATATTGTGGAAGCAATTTCAAAATTTGTCCCCGACGATAAGTTTATTTATTCGTACAGTACAAAAGTAGGAAGCCTAATTATTAATGACGGAGGAACTAGCAATCCAAATGGATTTTCTGCGGCAATTAATTTAGCAGCACATATTAATCATCCAAAAAAAGTTCTTATAACATCAGGAATAGTTGATCTAGGAGATGAGTCAAATAGCATTCACACTGAATTAGCTAAAAAAGCATTTGAAGTATTTGACACAGTTTTTTATGTTGGTGAGTCTGGGATCAAACAATTTCAAGATGTTTTTAAAGAAAAATTGTTCAGTGCAGAATCTGTAAATGATCAGACTAGAATTATAAACTTTTTGTTAAATTTGACTTATCATGAGATGATCTTGGTTGAGGGTAGAATGCCAGGATGGATAAATAAATATTTAAAATAATATGAAATCGATTTTTAACAGCTTAGGTTCTAATTACTCATTTAATTTTGTGATGTTAGCATTAAAACAAACAGTATCAAAAGGTGATACTGGAAGTATCGATAAGTTACATAAATACTTAGATAAAACTTATGATGGAAATTCATATTTGTTTTACAAAGGAAGAGACGCAATTGAATTTTCATTGAGGATTTTACTTTCAAGTGACGAGAAGGTTAAGAAGGTGAATTCCGTAGGAAGAGAAGCTGGCCTGGGCCATAGCGAAGCCAGAGAAGCTGCCCTGGGGCACAAAGATGTGACTGCAAAGGGCAAAGTATTAACGCAAGCTTTCACTTGCTTCGCAGTAGAAGAGGGAATTAAAAGATCAGGAGCGACTCCTGTTTACGTTGATATTGATAATAATTCAACTAACATGACTGTTGAAACTCTAAATAAAGTGTTCCAAAAAAATCTTGATTCAAAAGCAGTTTTGGTCCAACATAGTTTAGGAATTCCTGCAGATATTATTAACATTAAAAAATGGTGTAAAGAAAATAATTTAATTCTGATTGAGGATTTGGCACAAGGAATTGGTGGAGTAGATTTTAATGGAAATTATTTGGGAATGAATGCTGACGCTATTATCTTTTCATTTGGTAGAGACAAAATAATCGACGCTGTTTCTGGCGGAGCCGTAGTGTTCAAAAATTTAACAGTTGACCAAAGAGCAAAAATTGAAAATTTCATAACGAATAATTTACTGAAACTTTCTAAAAATATTATATATAGAGACATGATCTATCCAGTAATTACTTTTTTAGGAAGGAAAACTCACGATATATTTATTGGAAAAATCATTTTAAAAATATCTAGATCCATTGGTTTAATTGCATCGCCAGCAATTTCAAAAACATCAAAAGTATCTTTAATGAGTCCTGAATATGCAGAACTTACTAACAGATCTTTTATAAAACTTGATCAACAATTAATTCACCGCAAAAAGATCGCAAATTATTATTTAGACAAGATTTCTAATTCTAATATTAAAATTGTAAATACAAAAAAAGATATCGAAACTGGGAGTAATTTGAGATTTTCAATTAGAACCACGAATGTTGATAAATTAATTAAATTTATGAAAGATAATGGCATATATTTATCTGACCGGTGGTATCGTAATGCAGTTGACTGCGGAAAAATTAATTGTAGTTCCGCATATAAACAGGGATCAGCTCAGAATGCGGAAAAACTTGCAGGTGAAATTTTGAATTTACCAACTCATCAAAATATTACTTTAGAAAATGCTAATAAAATTATTGAAATCGTTAATAAATTTTAAAGGATCAGTTTTTATATGACACTAAATTTTGAATACATTACTGATAAAAACAATTGGGAGCAAAACATTAAGTTATTTAAAGAAGCAAACTTTTTGCAGTCATGGAATTGGGGAGTGTTTCAAGAATCAATGGGAAAAATTATTACTAGGTTACTAGTGAGACACGATGGAAATTTAGTTGGCATGGTTCAGTTGGTTAGAGAGGCTGCAAAGAGAGGTACCTATTTATCAATTGCTGGCGGTCCATTATTAAATTGGGATGATGAGAATTTAGTATCACAAACATTTGAAGAAATTAAGAGAATTGCAAAAGAGCAAAGTGCTGTATTTATCAGATTTAGACCACAATCATTAAACTCTCAAAAACTAAGTGACACTGTTAGAAAATTAGGAGCTGTTGCTTCGCAAATGCATTTAACAGCCGATTTAACTCTTCAACTAGATCTTACAAAATCTGAGGATGAGATTTTGCAACAAATGAGAAAGAATACTCGTTACTCAATTAAAAAAGCTGAGAAAGATGGTATCACAACTATTTTTTCTAAAGATAAAAATGACATTAAAAAGTTTTGTGATTTCCAAAATGATCTAGCCAAACGACATGGGTTCGTTCCATTTTCTTATGACTTTTTATTCAATCAATTTTCTTCATTTTTAGATGACGATCAAGTAATATTAATTCATTCATTCAAAGATGATATTTTATTAGCATCAGCTTTTATTATTTTTTATAATGGTGAGGCTGTTTATCACTATGGAATTTCAACACCAGAAAATGGTAAATTTCCAGGAAGTTATGCGTGCCAATGGGCGGCAATTAAGGAAGCAAAAAGGAGAGGATTATTAAAATATAATTTTTGGGGGATTGCTCCTGAAGAGGAAAAAAATCACCGTTTTGCTGGGGTCTCGATTTTTAAGAGAGGCTTTGGAGGTGAAGAAGTTCAATACTTGCCTTCTCACGACATTCCACTATCAGTAAAGTATAGTCTTACATCTTCATTCGAATTTTTAAGAAAAAAAATGAGAAAATTATAAATTATTTTCTACTCACTTCATAAGAATATAGGTGTCTAATAAATATTGCAGGAGCGTCTTCTAGAAAAAATTGTTGAAACTCTTGATAGATCTCAATTCTTTCCTTTTGGTCAACAGTTTTTCTTCCTTTTTCTAGCAAGTTATCGATACGAGTATTTTTATATCCTGTAAAGTTTGAATTCTGTTCTGAGTGCCATAAATAATATTGGTCTGGATCGGGAGGTGATTCTTGACCAATTAGCATTAGTTGAAAATTATTGATATCTGGGAAATTAGAAATTCTTAAAGATACGCTTATATTTACATTTTCGCATAGGTTTTTTTCAGTTACTTTACTAGAAGTTTGACATTCTTCAAAAGCTTTTTTTCCTAATTCTTCCCAATCATTTTTAATTTTTTCTGCTTCTGGTTCAAATAATGATGTGGTTGTTAATTCTAGATCCATTTTAGTTTGAGGTATTTCGTCCAAAAGTCTTTCTACAGCTCTGTTCATATCTTTTTCATAAGATTTACCAGCTGGAAGAAAAGCCCATGATTTTGGATCGATAGGTCCGTTTGCGTCTGTTTCATCACTTGTATTTTCGACTGCATATGAAAGTGCTTGCCTCACACTTTTAGAGAAAAAAGAATTCCTTATATTGAAAAAAACCGCTAAATATCTATTAGTATTTAGTGTTTCAGTAAGGTTTATGTTCGGCCAGCTAAAAATATCTTGTTCTCTAGTTAAATATGGCAAATCATCAACCTCACCTTGCTTGAATGCCGTTACAGCATCATTTTCTGTTAAATAAAATCGATAAATGTATCGATCTGTTTTACTGTCTAATGTTACCTCGGTTATTCTCAAACCTTTTGTTTCATAGTCAGACATTTTGTATTTTCCAATGCCTATTAATATTGGTCTTGTGAAGAAGAGGTTATATTTGACATCCTCTTTTCTAATTATTGGCTCAGATACTACTGTAGGGAATGGTGCATACGAATCAGGCAACTTAAAAACAATATCATTTGGAGTAATTATTGTTTCTACACCTTCAAAGTTATATTTAATGTCTTGAGGTTCGAGTTTCTTGCCATCTCTCCAATAGATATCTGCCTTTAGAATAAATCTGTAGGTTTTTCCGTCTTGTTCAACGCTCCATCTTTGAGATAGCAATGGTGATACTGATCCATCCTCATTGATTGTTGTTAATCCTGCACTAAGTTTCTCGGTAATCTCTCTTGGTAAGTTGTCGATTGTATAATTTCCGACCAAACCCACATAATTTCTTTTTTTAAATTCTAAACTAGAAACCATAGTTGGTATGAAGATGGAAAAAACAATGACCGCACCCAATATGGAAAGTCCGAAAACTAGCCCATGTTT
>VFLK01000045.1 GCA_009885085.1 Minisyncoccota bacterium | reverse complement strand
TAAAGTTTGACTTCGCCATTAGTTTTATTGGTTGCATCAACAGTGATGTAGTAGACATATTCTTCACCAATGGTTAAAGCACTTCCAGCAGGCACGACTTCAGAAGCAGTTTCGGCTGGGTCACCAGTGTAGAGTTCTTTACTTATACATTTTACAGATCCTTGAACAGTGCTGAATTCATATTTACATTCAGACAGTGAAGCAATGTCATCATTGGTCACAACTCTTGCAGAATTAGTAGCTGAAAGGACTGTTAAATCGCCTTGATCTGGAGCAATTATTGCTTCTACCATGAATTCAACATCAATCGTCTCATCTTTGGACATACTATCTATGTTAAGAACAACACTCTGAATTGAGGTGTCTGCGTACATATTTTGAACTTCAAGTCCTGGAGTATTATTAGGATCTTCTACAAATAGTAAGTTTTTTGGTAGTACATCAAGTACTTCTATTTTTCCTGCAGTGTCTTCAGTTGCGGTAACTTTTATTTTAAAGACAAATTTGTCTCCAATGTTAAATTTTCCTGGTTCTTCATATATTGTAGGAGTGCCAATTTTTGAAAAGTCACTTTGAGCAATTTTTGAAACACAATCTGCATCTCCTTTTGGAACAGTAAAACCTGTTGCACAATAATTGTTGTTATCAATTGTTGCACTTGGATTAGATGAAGGAGCGTTAGGGGCTACAGTCTTAGTTTCATCGCCTTTTTGAGTTATTTGTTTTTGAGAAATGAAAACACCGGTTAGGGCTACAACTATGAAAAATATTATTCCTACAACTGCGTAGATATTTTTGAAATTCTTTTTTTTATCAGGGTCAGGTGTATTTCCATCCATATTAACATTACCACTAGAGTTAACACCAGCATTAGGAATTTTAGTGTAAAAAGCTTGTGGTTGTGTATTTATGTTATCCATTTTTATATTTATTAATATTAGTTAATGATTGATACCCAATCCTGACATGAAGCGCTTGTACATACTCTACACTGCACTTGATGATCTAAATACTGTGTGATTTGATATTCTTGTGAAGTTGAAGATGAGCCAGCTGGATTGATTGCACTTCCTTGAACTATTGTTCCATCTGGTTGAGTTACTTTAAATTCGTATTTTGTTATTTGGATATCTGGATCATCTGCAGCGCATCTAAATTTAAGAACCATTCCGATAGAAAAGGTGTCAGTAGCTGGATTTAGCTCTTCATTGTTTGAATTTAGGATTGCGACATCTTTACACATTGGTTCACCAGGAATAACTGCAGGCTCGCATGTCGTAGAAGTTGGATTAGATGTTAATCTACATTTACTAGTAGTTGCATCGCAACTCCAAGCTGAATTAACAGCTGCGCATTGGGCATTAGTAGTACAAGTACTGTTACAAACTAGAGGAGCGGCAGTACAAGTTGTAGAAGTTGGATTAGAAGTTAACCTACATTTACTAGTAGTAGCGTCGCAACTCCAAGCTGAATTAACAGCTGCGCATTGGGCATTAGTAGTACAAGTACTGTCACATGCGTAAACTGTAGCTGGCTGACATGTATTAGAAGTTGGATTTGAAGTTAGTCTACATTTACTAGTGACACATGAGTAGTTAGCGCCCAACGAACCTTGACATTGTGCAGAGGTTGTACAATCACTATTACATTGGTAAACAGTTGAAGTCGTACAATTACATCCTGGACCAGTTTCATCAAGGAAGATTCCGTTTGGAGGAGCACATTCACAACCTGCGCCTACACACCATTCTTGAGCTTCCCAATATCCTTGTTGGTTTGCAGGACAATCTGTGTTGTTCCATGGTTTACATTCTGAAACGTAAGGGTCTGGAATACACATGCGGTCGTCTACGCTTGGATTACAAGCATCTACACCTCTTGGACAACAGATGCCATTAGTTAATTCCCATGAGCAGTCACCAACACATTGATTATTAGCTGGATTGCCATAATCTGGAAGCCAGTTTTTATTTCCGCAACGCCATTCTATATATCCAAGTACACATGCATTATGAGTGTAGTGTGAGCCAGTACATTCATTTATGTCTGGAGTACTTGGAGTTGGATCACAAGATTCCCATGCTACAAATGCAGGACAATTTGTTCCGGTATTTGTAGCAACACATTCCCCATTATCGCATTTTTCATTTGGCCAACCTGAACAATTAGAATCTTGATTACAACTCTGTCCAAGATACGCCTGTTGTCTTAAATCTTGAGTTTGTTGAGTTAAAAAGAATCCTGCGATAGCACCAACAACTATAAGTACTAGAACTAGTAATCCGCCAATCATCTTGGCACTAAATTTATTTTTTGGTTTTAAATCAGGGTTTCTGTCATCAAACCCCGGTGGTTTTTCCATAGCCGGTGGTTTGGCTGGAGTCATAACTGGAGTTGCTGATGAAGACATTGCTGGAGTGCCTATCATTGGAGCAGCTGTTGCTTTTGAAACTGTGTCCAAAGGTACTTCTGGCATTTTTGAGTTGTTAGAATTTGTGTTTAGGATAGTTGAAGGATTTTTTGAAGTGATTCCAGCCATAACATCTATTTTATCTTCTGAAGGTGCTACTGGCTGATTAAGTGTTTCGATAACTTTAGCAGTTTCTCCGGTCATTGGAATGTTTTTGGTTGCATTTAAGGTAGGGTTTGGTACCGGGTTTGCGTTTTGTAGTTTATTATCGTTTGTAGCGTTAATCATTTTTATTGCGTCACCTGGACGTCATTTTGTGTTCGTATTATCTTCGTAATAACCAAAATACCTATTACAATACGCGTACTTAATAGAATACAAACATTGCCTATGCCAAGTCAATACCTAGTTTTCAATCTTCTAAAATTGGCTTAATTCCCGGCAACATTTTTCCACTCAACAGGTCGAGTGCGGCTCCACCAGCAGCAGAAACATACCCGAATTGTTGCTCTAAACCAAAATTGGTAACGGCACTAATTGTGTCGCCACCACCGATAATAGTCTCAGCACCTGACAATGCAACCGCAGCTGCAATTTTTCTAGTGCCTTTGGAAAAAATTGAGTTTTCCCAGACGCCCATTGGACCATTCCAAAATACCGTACCAGCTTGTTCGATTATTTCCTGATAAAGTCTTATCGTTTTTGGACCAATATCTAAATATAGTAGGTCTTTGTCTAGGTTTTGGTCATTTTCATTTAATAAGTCGATAAGAACAGTTTCTCCGGCGACTTTTTCATCGAGTGATTCAGCCGCAATTACATCGATTGGATATAAAATTTTATCCATAGGAATATACCCATTAATCAGCATTTTCTCAGTTTTATGTTCCTCAATTAGCGAACACGCGAAATCAACATAATTTATATTTTTCTTTTTTAAATCAGCTGGAGCATCTTCTATATATGATTTATATGTTTCAAAACCATCAGCTTTCAGAAAGCTATTAGAAACAGCTCCGCCAACCAAAACAATATCAGCGATTTTTGCCAAATGTTCAATAGCACCAACTTTATCGGAGATTTTTGCTCCACCTAAAACAATAACCAGAGGTCTTTTTGGTTCAGTCATCATTTTTGCGAACGTAGCAACTTCTTTTTCGAGTGCAAATCCTGCAAATGAAGCTAAATGGTGGGTGATACCTACTATAGAAGCATGAGCTCGATGAGTAGTTGAAAATGCTTCATTTATATAGACATCCATATTTTTGGCAAGTTTTTTGGAAAAATCTGCGTTGTTTTCTTCTTCTTCATCATGGAAGCGTAGGTTTTCTAGAAGCAAGACTTTTGGAGAATCATTATTTTCAGGGTTTTTACATTGTTCTAGAGCTGTTTCAACTTCATCTCCAATACAAGTCTTAACAAACTTGACTGCTATGCCCAAATTTTCAGTCATATATTTAGCAATTGGTTCCAAACTTAATTCAGAATCATGCGCAGACGTTGGTCTACCAAGATGAGAGGCAAGAACCACAATTGCTTCATTTTTTAGTAGAAACTTGATGGTTTCTAGTGATGCTTTGATTCTTTCATCATTTGCAACCATAATCTTTTTATTACCTGCTTCATCGACTTCAGTTTTTAGTGGAACATTGTAGTCAACTCTCACAAATACTGTTTTATTTTTAATGTCTGAGATTTTTGGAAGTTTTAATTTCATAAGATTAAAATTATCATACTTACTCATACTTTAGAATACTTATTTCAACTTAATTTTACAAAAGATATTGTCTCCGATCCACACAGAAAAAGTTACTCAAGTATGGTATACTCCTCACACCTTAAGAAAGGGGAATTTATTTTTTATGTCATCCAAAAATGATACAACTAACAAAAAGCCACGAACCATGGCAGAGCTTTTGGCTAACGCCGAGCACAAAATGGTTATCCCAAAGAAAGGATCAGTCGTTTCAGGCATAATTACTGGCATCAACAAGAGATCATTAGTTTTAGACATAGGCGCTAAAACAGAAGGTGTTGTTGTTGACAAAGAGTTCGAAAACGCAAGAGAATACGTTACTGAATTAAAAGTAGGTCAAGTATTAGAAGCAACTGTTTTCTCAGTTGAAAATGATCGCGGTCAAGTTTTATTATCACTCAAAAAAGCAGCCAATGACTCAAGATGGGAATACTTCACTGAAGCATTCGAAAAAGAAGAAATTCTTGATGCAAAAGGTTTGGAAGTTAACAAAGGCGGTTTGATCGTTTTGGTTAATGGCACCAGAGGTTTTGTACCTTCTAGCCAATTTGGTAAAGATTTGGTTGGAAACTTTTCAAAACTAAAAGGTGAGGATATTAAAGTTCGTGTAATCGAAGTTGATAGAGATAAAAATCGATTGATTTTTTCTGAAAGACACGTTTCTGAAGCAAAAGAAATTTCTCAAAAAACTGCAGCACTCGAGTCAGTTGAAGTAGGAAAGATCTACGAAGGAGTAGTTTCCGGAGTAATGCATTTCGGTTTGTTTGTTACAGTCGAAGTTCCTGTTGAAGGTAGTAAGAATGTCGGACATGTCGAAGGCTTAGTTCATATTTCAGAAATTTCATGGGAAAAAGTTACTCATCCAAAAGATTTCAACGCTGTTGGAGATAGAATTAAGGTTAGAGTTTTAGGTATTGATGAAAAAACCGGCAAACTCAATCTTTCTATTAAACAACTTTCAGATGATCCATGGCAGTCTATCGCAGATAACTACCAAGTAGGAACAACAGTACAAGGCACAGTTTCAAGAATTGAAGCATTTGGCGCTTTTATCAACGTTGAGCCTGGAATTGATGGCTTGATTCACTCAAGCAAACTCGATTCTCAAGCTGAGCTTAAAAAAGGTGACAAAATTACTGTTAATGTTGAGAGTGTAGATCCTGATCACAGAAGAATGAGTTTAAGTTTAGTCTTGACCGAAGTACCGGTTGGATACAAATAAACTTTAGTCATTAAAATAGTATAAGATTAGGTGGGTTTTATATTTATTTATCCTAATGAAGCGTAGATTTATAATTGTTTAAAATCTGCGAAATCGAGATGAATAAACATAAAACCCACCTAATACAAACTAAATTAAAGGAAATTATGGCAAAACAAAGAATGATCGTTACAGATGACCAACTATTAATAGATATGGATTTATTATTCAATTCAATTAGAGATGCTGATGGAGATTGGGAAAAAGTTGAACAAGACATGAAAAACTATTTATCTGCAATTCAATCAATGGTAGGCGAAGAGTAATTTTCCCGTTTGCATAAGCTAAAAGTAGTTGTTCTGTGGTATAATACCCTTAGATTTACCGAAAGTAGACTTGTGGCCTAGTTTGGTCTCAAGTCCTAATTTAAAGCGAGGATGTTTTTATGACTGATACGACAGAAGTAATCGAAAAAAAAGTTTTAGCATATGTAATTACATGTGGTGACGAGGGCGTTCAAATTAACGAAGGAACCAGACTAGGATTCGTTGGCGCGGGTTTCAAATTAGAAGGTTTCGACAAAGCTGTTGCTGCCTTAAAATCTCTTTTTGTTGGTGAAAATTTACGTATCGCTGCTTCAGAAGAATGCGATTGGATTAAGACACAACTCGATCTTTCAAACTGGGAACAAACAACTGCAAGCTCACAACAACATATTGAGTCTTTAGCTGATAAAGAGGGCTTGTTATATTGTGGCTTTCTTCCATTTAAAGATCCAAGAAAATTAAAATATGATATTAAAGGTCACATGGTTAGACCTCACAATATTCACGTTGCAAACAAAATTTGTTTCACATTAGCCGGTGGAGAACAAACATACAACTTAGGTTGCTATTTAATTAGTGCAGAGTGGGTTCATTTAGTTCCTGCCAAAATTGCAAAAAAATTAATCGATATCCAAATTGCTTTTTACAAAAAAGTTTCTAAAAACGATAACTTGATATTTGTTTTCGAAAAAGATGGCATTCTTGGCGAAAAAGTTGCTGAGAAAAATGTTAAAGCTCTAAAGAAAATTGGTATTGTTGCTAAAGAGTAATTTTTTCGTAGAATTTGTCAAAAGACAGAATTTTCAATCCAAGTTTTTTTGCAATAACTACATTTGCACAATCTACAAAAGATATATTTTTATTTTTTTGAGAGTTAAAAAAATCCCATGTTTTGATTTCATCTTCAGGAGAGAGTTTTAGAATGCTACTGGTGTTTTTTCTCATAACAGAACAAACCTCTATAGCTTTGTTCTGTGAGTATTTTCTACTGATCACTGTAGCTACTTCGTACAAAACAAGATCTAAGTAATAGACGTTATTTGTGCTGAGATATTTATCTGCTAGTATTTTTGCTTGCTTGCGAGTAGATTCCTCTGGAAAACTCATTGAAATAATAAAATCTGTATCTAAAAGCGGCATGTTCATAATCGTAGCAGTGTTTTATTTAATAAACTGTAGCGCTAAATATCATAAATATCATTGTGGTTTAAAGCAGCCTCAGCGCTTGGAATTCCTTTTCCAATTTTAGATAAATTTTCTAAAAGCCTCTTGCCGTTGCCACCTTTTATTTTTTGTTTTAAAGCCATCTCTAGGCCCAATCTAATTAATTTGGAAATAGTAGTGTTTTGTAATTGAGCAGTAGCTTTTGCAGATTCATACAATTCATCTGGAATATAAACTTGGGTTCTAATCATGATTTGAGGTTTTTATAATATATTTTTTTAATTATGTGCTAAGTGTATGTTGTATGTCGTATGTTGTCAATAGTAATTTTTTTGAATATTTGTATTTTTAGCGCGTTGGTTTAGAATGTTGCATTGCTAACATAATGAATTTAGCAAAAGTAATGGATTAGTTATATGTATGAAGGTGAGGAAAATATGGAAGAAACAGAAAATGATAAATTATTTTTAAAAAAATTAGCCAAAAATATTGAAATAGTTGGGGATGTAACAGAAGAAGTTAAAATTCATGTTCAAGAAAATTTAGTAATTCCAACCAGCCAATCATCTATATGTGTGGACGGTGGCTATACTCAAGAGCAGGCTGAAGGTGAGCTGGCTCGACCAGGAGCAGATCTTGGAATCTCAGTTGCTTTATTGAAATTAGGTTTTACACCAGAAGAAGCATTTTCAGCAGTTTATGACTATCGTGTAAAAAATGGACAGCAATACGGTTGGCACAGTGATGTTCATGTTGATCCTGAGGATGGTACTACTTCTCATGAAAAAGCAATTTGTGGTTGTGGACACTGTAATGCTGCTAATTCAAGATCTGAGCAATATGGCGTTGATGGAGAGCAAGTTCTTGAACTTCTCAATATTATAAAAACTTATCAAGCTTCAAGTTCAGAAAATATGAGATTTATCAATTTAGATAGAGATCATAAGGAAAAGGGTATCTTAGTTGTGAACTCCGATGAAATTACAATTTATCCATGGGATCAAGAAAAAGACAATCAGTTTTTTGTCTATGATTCAGCAAGAGATGCAAAACTTCTTGCAGATATTGTTGAAAGCCTAAAGGCTGATGGTAAGGACAAAAATATTACTTTTGAACAACTAAAAAGTGTAGTGGACCAACATACCGGCGCAACTTTAGGACTGCTCGGATCTAGCAAAGGTAAACCAATGTACAGCATTTCAATTAATGACGGTAAACTTGTAATTGAGCTAGCTGGAAATGCTCCAATCATTGAATAGTCACAATTAATTTTCGTATTTGTTTTGGATATTTTTTGTATATTCTTAATGTAATTTTCGTGTAAATTATTCGAAAATCTGTCTTCAAAATTGAATAGTCTGATATATTTTGATATAATGACGTGGGCAGAGAAACTCGTTTCTTTTGTCGATCTTTAAAAATTAAATATTTTCAAAATGGAAGGAAGAAAGTTGCTAAGATATGTAAATTGTTTTATTAAAGAAACAGACTGGCATTTTTCTCCCTTCTATTTTGTAATCTGATTTAGGCAAAGTAGTTTGGGAAAATTCAAATGTTTCAAAGAAAAATGGGGGAAAATTTCCCTCATATCTGCTCAGGAGGCAGATTAAAATGAC
>VFLK01000048.1 GCA_009885085.1 Minisyncoccota bacterium | reverse complement strand
ATGCTTTGTCTGGTGCAAAAACTCAGAAACTAATGGAACGTGAAGGAATTAAGTTAGGAATAACTGGAGATACTAATATTAAAGGAACAGACCTATCAACAGAAGCTAAGAAGTATGGAAGTGCTGAGGACGTTTCGTATAGAAGTCCACATCAAATCCTTGGGAATACAAAACCAGCCAGCGACTTGAACATTGACGAGGTTGTAAAAAAGGCTAGGGAATACAACGGATATTTAACTAAATACGACCAGTCTGACCTTGCCAAACTCAAGAAAATACAAGGCAATCCAGATATGGAGGTTAAGATTTACAGAGCGTCCCCTGTCAACGAGTTAAATAACGGGGACTGGATAACAACAAGTAAGACTTACGCCCAGGACATAAAGAAGCAGAACGGTGGAAAGGTTTACGAGTACACAGCCAAAGCCTCTGACTTAAAATATCCAAATGACATTACAGAACTACCATCACTGGCTAGATTTTCAGCATTTAAATACGAACCATCACAACCCAAATCTCAACTCACCGACATCTACAACCAAGCTAAGGGAGTAGATACTAATTTAAAAGGTAGTACAGAGTTGTCCCCAAAATCGCAGTTACAATCATTGAAATCAACCACTCAAGACCTCCAAACAAAAGGGCTAGGAGAACAAAACCCAAAAATATTAAGTGAAAGTTCTTCATTAGACAACATTATATCAGACCTAAAACCCAGAGCTAAATTACTTCAACAAGTAGAAGATTTACAGGCTAAAGGCTATCCAGAATTAGAAGCTAATAGAACAGTTGCACAAATTGCACAGGAACAACGATCACAATTTAATGACAACGGACTTAAAGACATAAATAGAATTAAATCATTGGCTCGTTCTAAGGCATTTGCAGAGGGAGATATTGAAACTTTGAGAAAGAAAGACCCTAAATTAGTTGATAGAGTTGTTGAGTCTGTTAGAGAAGCACTAAATAATGAAAAAATGGACGATACTGAGGCTCTAGACTATGCCCTACAACTTCCAAACAAAGGAAGTATAAAAGTAACGACTCCTGAATATCTTAAACAGGCAAGTAACTTAAAGAAAAAAGCACAGCAAGTAAAAGACCTAGTATTTAACTCTGAGACTGATTTAAAAGTAAAAGAAAAAGCTGTTAAAGACAATCTTGATGTTTTAAATAAAGAAGCATTATCTGATTTTAGAGAGTGGGAAAAACAGTTAGTTAAACAAGAAAAACTCATGGGAGTTAATGGACAACAGACCAGACAACTCAATCAGATATTATCTACTATTAAACAGGGAACAGTACCAGAATATATTACTCACAAAAGTATAGGTAATTTAAAAGACATTAATCCTATTGATATTGGATTTAAAGATATTAATAGAAACTTTGAGTCGGTATTTGGTAAGGGTTCTAAAGCAGAGAAAATGCTATTACAACCATTCGATAGGTCAAAAGCTAAGATGGTTGATGATTTAGAGGGATTAGCAGAGTCGCTTGATAAAAACATTGTTAAGAAATATGGCTTTACTAAAGGAAGTAAGGAATCGGCAGCGATTCAACAATTTGGAGAAAGAAACAGAGATTATTCATCTCTTGTTAAAGAGTTTGGAGAAACTAAAGCTAAAAACATACTTGAAGCTGATAGGTGGTTTAGATCACAATATGGAAGATTACTTGATGAGGTAAACGCAACTAGACAGAGAATATACCCAGGACAATTAGATAAAATTATTCCAAGAAGAAACGACTATTATAGACATTTTGTAGAGATGCAAGAGGGCTTTAAAGGTCTTAGAAACATCTTTGATACTCCTGCTAACATTTCGCCAAGTCTAGCAGGTATTTCAGCTCAAACTAAACCAAAAAGTAAATGGCTATCATTTGCACAAGAGAGATTAGGAAACAAAACAACTGAAGATGCTATTGGAGGATTTTTAGAATACTCAAAGGCTCAAACATACGCCAAACACATAGATCCTCATTCAGAACAATTTAGATCATTTACTGAGCAGCTAAGAGAACAGATGGAAACATATAAAGGTGATTAATAGGGGTCTTTCATCTTCTTTATAACACTCACTTAATAATTGAAAGGAATTAGTTATGTTAAAACAATCAAAAACTAAGCAAAAGAACGAGAAAATTAAACGACAATATCTTCGCTTGATGCAAGATGGTAAAGGATTTTCCAGTAAGTCTATTGATGCAATTGAAAAAGCACTTTGGAAGTATGAAGAGTTTTCCTATCAAGAAGACTATGGCTTGTTTTCTAGTAAAAAAGCCAGCCAATTTAAGCAATTTTTAAAAACTAATGTTAATGAAAAATCAGAAAAGGCTTTGGGTATCACAAGTCAATATCACCATTTACGCCATGTAAAAAGATTTTTTGTTTGGCTATCTAGTCAGGCTGGTTATAAATCTAAAGTTTCGGCTGATGATGCAATGTATTTGGATTTGAGTCAAAAAGAAAAAAGACAGGCAATCTCTACGAAACCTCAAAAATACCCTACTCTTGAACAAGTTAAAACTCTATGTAATTTTGAGGTTAAGACAGAGCTTGATCAACGAGATAGAGCTTTGATAGCTTTTACAGCACTTACGGGCATGAGAGATCAAGCAATTGTAACTTTGCCGATTGGTTGTTTTGACATACTCAATCTTTCCGTAGATCAAAATCCTAATCTAGGAGTTGAAACTAAATTTAGTAAATTAATTACAACAACCCTATTTAAAATAGACAAAAAGTTGATTGATTTTGTAGTCGATTGGTACAACTATTTGGTTAGAGATAAAAAATATAGCATTGATGATCCTCTTTTTCCTTCTACAGAGTTGGGTCATATTTCAGATACACATCATACTTTTGAGGCTAAGGGCATAAGTAAAGTATTTTGGTCTGATGCTGGAGCAATGCGTAAAATATTTAAGACAAGAAGTGAACAGGTAAAAATTCCATATTTTTCTCCTCATAAGTTTAGACATTTTGTAATCAATGAGGTGAAGAAGCATATTTCCAGTATGGAGCAATTAAAAGCTGTTAGTCAAAATTTAGGTCATGAAAATATAACTACAACTTTTGGCTACGGAATTATTGAAGAATCTAGAGTTAGAGATTTGGTTGGTGAAATTGATTTTTCTGGATTACCTGGCAATAGGAATGAAGAAGCTCAAGCTGAGAAAATAGCTGAGATACTCTTTAAGAAGTTAGATAAAAATAAGTTATAATAGTTATGTTGACCCAATATAATATCGAAGGCAGAAATAGGCAGTTCTGCCAGCTTTTCCTTTGATTAGTTGGGTCAACCAGAACTGTCTTTTTCTGTATATGAAAAAAAATATAAAACTAACAAAATCAAAAGCTTCGAAGTTACAAAAACAGCCACGTTATATTTTGTATGCTCGTAAATCTACGACTTCAGAAGATAGGCAGGTTGCTTCTATTGAATCTCAGATTGACGCAATGAAAGAAGTAGCTCGAGATCATAATCTAAAAATTATTGAGGTTATGAGCGAGTCAGGGTCTGGTTTTAAGGTTGGCAGACCCGTATTTAATGCAATGGTTCAAAAAATACAAAATGGCGAAGCCGATGGTCTCATTGCCTGGAAATTATCACGTTTGTCGAGGAATCCAGATGATGCGGGTCAAATAATGGGTTTGCTTCAACGTGGTCAGATTAAACACATTAGAACAGTTTCAAGAGATTGGCATCCAGATGACAATGTGATGATGATGTATGTTGAGTTTGGAATGGATAATCAATTTAGTAAGGATTTGAGTTCTGATACTAAGCGGGGCTTAGTTAAAAAAGCTGAGCGGGGATGGCTACCAAATGCGATTTTACCACTTGGCTACAAACACAGTCCTTATAAAAAACTAGGCGATGAGGAAATTATTGTTGATGAAAAAAACTTCTTTTTAGTTCAACAAGGCTTGCAGTTTGTAGCTTCAAGAAAAAAGACGCCTGTTGAAGCTTGTGAATACCTTGTTTCTCAAGGTCTTATGGGTCAAAAAGGAGGTGAGTTTCCTCGATCTACTTGGTATAAAATGCTTTCAGAACCATTCTATGCTGGTAGTTTTGAGTATCCAATTGGTAGTGGCAAGTTTTATGACTCCAAGGCTCAAAAAGCCTTAACTTTAGAAGAATTTGATGCCATTCAAGTTGTTCTAGGTAAAAAAGATAAACCAAGGCAAAAAAAACACTTCCTGCCCTACACTGGCTTAATGAAGTGCGGTGAGTGTGGTTGCTCAATTACAGCCGAGAAAAAAAAGAAGGTGCAGAAAAACGGGAATGTACACCGTTATGTTTATTATCGTTGTACTAAGAAAAAAGGTGAGTGTAATCAACCTTGTACAAATGTCACCAAATTAGAAAAACAATACAAATCAATCCTTTCGAGAATAAAAGTGCCACAAGCATTTCATGAATGGGCATTAGATGAAATTAAGTTTGATCAACAAAAAGAAGTTAGAGATAGAGGTCAGAGTTTAGAGCGAGCTAGAAAAGGCTATGATGAGTTGCTTGAAGCAATGGACATTCTGGTTGAGAAGTACCTAGATGGTAAAGTTCCAGAAGACTATTACAATCGTAAGCTTGCAGAGTACGAAAAAAATAAGAAAGCACGAAAGAAAGTTTTAGACGGCATTGATCAACGAGTTGATGAACGTCTACAAGAAATTGATGAAGATCTAGGTTTTGCTGTTACAGCTAAACAAAAGTTTGAAGATGGCGATGACTTTAAGCGAAGAGATATTATTTCCCGTTTAGGCTCGAACCTCATCCTCACTAATCACTCACTAGATATAGAGTTAAAAAAGCCACTAAAAATGGTTGAAGAAATAGCAAAAGAAGTTAATGCTGTTGCAAAAAGGTTTGAACCT
>VFLK01000002.1 GCA_009885085.1 Minisyncoccota bacterium | reverse complement strand
TAGTATTTAGTTTCATATGATATTCCACCTAATATCATAAGTATTAGTCCAAAAAAGAATAATATTAAAGTGTAATTCAAATCATTTACAAGACTATATGAAGTAATCAAAAAAATAATTGAAAAAATGCAAATTAAAAAGAATGATATCCAATAGTACTTCCAATACCGATCTTTTTTAGACTTGTTTTCAACACTTAGTTTCATAAATATCGATCTTAGCTCTAATTAAATAAAAGATAAATCAAAACCAGCACTGTACCCACCAAAAAAAATTCGCTCAAAATGATATTAATCCACATGACTAGGGGAGAAAGACCATGTATTGGCAAATAAGGTTTGGTTAGATTACCTTGAACTGATTCTGTTATAGATTTACGAGTATTCTCCACTTTTTCTACATAATTTTTTCCAGTCAATATCGTATTTGATACTGCACCAGCTACAGCAGAGCCATATTTACGATCGCTTTGAATATTCAAAAGTAGTAAATATCGATTATTTAATTGCAAATAGGCTATTGGATTAGTTGTATTAACACGAAAATATGTTTCTGAGTGTTTATCAGTCAAAACTTCCTTCAGATTAGCTGCAGACTCATTAATTACCTCAAAATTATCTGAAGACTCGATCTCAACAATTGAAGCGATATCTGGCTCTAAATCAATATTAATAATAGTATTTTTAGTACTAATATATATAAAACCCCACGAGCTCAATGAAGTTTCTTTGTCATACATTGTGAATCTAATTTCACGCAAAACACTTCCTTTTAATAATTTTCTCAAACGAAAATAGGCTGGGATTATATTTTTTAAAAAAGAATTTTGGCTGGTTTGAATTATTTTCATATATAAATTATATAATTACTATATCCTAGCTTATAAAAGAGTTCAATCGATTAACCTTGATTGTTTTTACTGAAAATAAAAGATACTATAAACGTATATATCATTGAAAAAAAACAAATATTATTATGGAAAAAAATTCATATAAAATTGTAATATTAAAAAATTCTATTTTAATCTGGTTTAGTTTATTTCTTATCTCAACTATAGCCATACTTTCTCTTTTAAATATATCCTTATCACCTATATTATTTGGCTCGATAGCTTTTTTCTCTGGGTGGTTAGTGTTTATAGTTTCAAAACGGTTAATTTCTAGTTTTACAAACTACGCGGTCGTCTCTGACACAGGTTTGGAAATACGCAACCAAAATCAAAAACATTTTTTTTCCTGGACAGAAATTACTAAGGTAGGATTGCAACTATTAATGACTAAGTTTGCTGGAATTAATGAGGGCGTGCCTCACCTAGGAATTTCGTTAAGTGAACAAAATAAGTTGCCAAGCTTGAATAGCACCAAATCTATAGGATTGTTTAAATTAAAAACAGATTTAGAAGGTTTTTTAGGAGAACCTAAAATGGATTTGTATATAAACCTGCGTCAACTCGATGATAAAGATGAGCCGATTATGAAAATTTTAACTAATCAAAAATCATATTCAAAACATTTGAAACCTCTTATCAAAACAAACAGTCAGGATGAATATAACAAAATAATCGCCGAAAATTTTATAGTGGATACAGAACAGAAACTACGATGAAACAACATAAATTACAAAAAAAACCAAACAACCTTCCATGGTCTAAATCAGATCAAATATTTTTTTACATTACGTTCTTATCACCAATGATTGCATCCTTCGGATGGGCAATGTTTGGCGGTAGTACAATGAATATTAATACTTGGAAATTTTGGTTTATAGGAAGAATTTTATTTTCAGTTTTATTCATATTAGGAAATTTGCACTTATTAGCAAAACTATTAAAGACAACTGCTTATTCCAAAGCTACATCAGTCCAAAAACTTAAGTGGTTAATAACTCCAATAATACTTATTGGTATTTTTGGGTCAATCTTACAACCTGTTAATGCATTCAAAGATTTAAATAGTGGCTTAGAACACTATAATGGTGAATGCCAAGTAATGTCAGAAGTTAGAATGCAAAACTCTTTCGATAACCCACGTTATTTTGTCTTAATCAGAGATAACATAATTCAATACAAACTTAGAATAAATAATGTTACTTACAACAAGATTAAATCAAATGAAATTGGCTTTGACGAACTTTGCGCAAAGAACATAGAAATATTCTATTTAGCTCACTCAAAAATTGCCTTTACTAAAAATTAAGGCGATTACCAAAAAAAGCATACCTCTAACCGCCTGGAAAAACTTCATTGTTCTTGATATAATGTTCTATTGCTGTAAACAGTTATAAATATGGGTCAATAGCTCAGTCGGTTAGAGCACCTGCCTCTTAAGCAGGGTGTCGTGGGTTCGAGTCCCACTTGACCCACAAAGATGGCTATTTTAAATAGTCATCTCACATAACAATTTTACAACCACCGGTAACAATAAAAATACTATCAGATTTTTAATTCAAAAATGTCGGCATCCCAACCATCTCCAAATCTATTTTTATAGAATCCAACTTTAGCAAATCCTAGCTGTGATAGAAACACTGTGTGAGGAGAATCTTCTTCAACATAAAAAAACATTTGTTTGATTTTTTTCGCCTTCATTTTTTTAACAAGATCCTTTACAAAGAGCGTTCCATATCCTTTTTTTTGATAATCTTTATCAATCGATAAAAAATGCAAGTTAGCTCTAATTTCAGCGTCAATTCCAGCAAAACCGATAATAGTTTTATCTAGATACATGCCGTAAAAAACTTCACCCCTTAATGAAAGTTCTTTTAATCTGTTTGCATCCAAATAATATACATGCATCCAACCATCATTTTTTTGGATTCTGATCATGTCCTTAAAGTCGCTAGCGGTAAGAATTTTAAAGGAAATTTTCTCTTTCATATTTTTCTTTCGCTTCTCTAAATAATCAAAGGTTAATAAGTAATTTTATTATACAAGATAGACCTAGCAGACTCAAGTTAATCTCTACCGCCTCTCTTTGCCTGCCTAATTCTATATGTTAAAAGTTCTGCCAGGAGAATTCCCATTCCAACTCCCAGCACTCCCAAAGAAATATCACCACTTCGTTGATTATTGCCTGAAAAATTTTCAATTAAAGGATTTAATGCAAAAAGTGAAGCTGCCAAAAATAGATACCCATGTTTAATTATTTTTTGAGCAACTTCAGAATGAAAAATTCTTTTAAATATATTTTTAGCAACAACAGCTGACATTGCTAATGATGCGGAGAAACCATAATTACCTATATTTTTAATCACCGATCCAAATATACTTATAAGTTCATCTCTTCTTACCAAATCAGCTACACCACCATTTGGATGAGAGTAAAAATCCAACAAAGAAATTGCACCCACTAAAAATGCTAGCAATATTGTTGCCTCCGTTGAAGTTAACTTCTCGACAAGTCCTTTTTTTTCTTGACCAAACTCCTGCGATGAAATTCTTTTCATATTCCCCGGAATTATAACAAAGTATTTTCAGAGTTGTATGTTGATCTAATAAATTTATTCAAACAGTCAAGTTTTAATCTGACAAGCCAATCACATCAACAATTTTACTTCCCCAAGGGGCAAAATCTTCCTTGGTTTTTTCAACTACCACCGGTTTAACAAACTTACTGACCATTTCCATAGTATTGAACACGTTTATTTGACTAAATAGAAATTCAACTCTTTCTGAAACTGTTTTTTTAATGGATTCTCTTGCAGTTATATCCATATCCCAACATTCTTTTTTAAACTTTCCCCATGCTTTTTTTCTTAGCTCGTAATGAAACTGTTCATCAGTTTGATCAGCATCTCTTTCTGAAGATTTATTTTCATCAAGCCATGTATACATTTTTTCTAATAATTCTTTTGAAAAATCTGGATGATTCATTTGCAAATTTTGAAACCCAGTTGCTAAATGAACCTCAATTGCCTCTGATTTTGGAAACTGACTGAAAAAAGCATCGGGTAGAGTAGAGGCGCCATGTTGAACAGCACCTCCAATTTGATAATTCTTTCTGCATACCTTAGAAATATTGGATAAAATTGAAAAATCGACATCAATGTTTGCCAAAGTACCATCAGCTAAAACAACACCACCATGAGAAGTTCCAGTTGCAACACTTATTTTACTTATTCCAGTTAAACCATGAGGAAGTCCTGCATTAAATCCAGAAATGAAAGTCATGAAATCTTCGGTTGTACTATTTTTTCCACCAATATGACCAATTTCTCCACCCATTGAAATTTCGACTCCTTTTGGTTGGACAGTTCTAATCAGTTTTGCAAATTCTAATGAATACTTTATATTCGGAGCTTGCTCACCTACTACAGAGCTAGCATCTAAATCAACCAAAGTAGACATATCAATATCAATATTATAAAAACCAGCAGCAACGGCTTGCTTAACTAGATCTTTGATTGCTTCAATCTCACCATCGGCTGGTTCTCCCATGGCTTTAGCCTTTGCTTGAAAATGATCTCCTTGAATAAATAATGGACCAGTCCAACCTTCTCTCAAAGCTGCCGCCATAACAACAGTCGTATATTCTTGAGGATTTTGCTCGGTGTAACCCATCTCTGAACGCGCAATCTCAAAAATTAATGCTCCAATATTATTCTTTTTTGCAACGCTAAAGATGCTAGATGCTAAATCATATGTCATACCTCTTAGGTTCATTGCTGGAACCGTAAAATCAGTTGGCAAATCTCCACGACCTCTAGCCATATAAAAATCGTTAATTGAAGCGCAAATGACATTATTTTCTTTGCCAAGCTTCCAAATTTCGAATCTAGCATCCTGTTTTTCAGCTTCAGAACCAAATACTGCAGAATAAACCAAATCATCAATTTTCTTTATTTCTACCATAATTCCTTTCAAAAATATATTTAAATTCTACAGTCTAAACTCAATTGTTTCATGATCCAAAACGTGAGTGGTGTCAATAAACCTAATTTTTTTACTCTCTGTAGACATCACAAGGGTATGTGTCCTAGCTCCCGATCCAAAAAATCTAACTCCCTTGAGAATGCTTCCTTGGGTAACTCCAGTAGCACAAAAGATCACATTCTTTCCACTGGCCAAATCATTGTGAGTATATACTTTAGCAATTTTTCCGCCCATTTTCTTTAGGCGCTTTTTCTCGTCTTCATTTTTTGGCCAAAATCTAGCCTGTAATTCACCTTTCAAACATCTCATTGCAGCAGCAGTTATTACTGTCTCCGGGGCCGCACCGATGCCCATTACAGCATGAACACCACTACCTCGCATACAAGCTTCAACCCCCGGCATCAAGTCACCATCGGTAATCAACTTGACTCGAGCACCCGCTTCTCTAACCTCGGCAATTAATTTCTCGTTTCTTTCTCTATCTAAAATTACGATCACTAAATCTGAAACATGACGGCTTAATCCCTTAGCGATTGCTACAAGATTCCTCTTAGGAGCCCAATCAATGTTAACTTTGCCCGCAGCTTGTTCCGAAACAATTAATTTATCCATATACATATCTGGAGCGTGAAATAAGCCACCTCTTTCTGATGCAGCTAGAACTGCAATTGCACCAGGACCAAAAACTGAAGTAGCATTGGTATTTTCAAGTGGATCAACGGCAATATCGATTGCGATCCCTTTGCCAGATCCTAATTTTTCTCCAATATAAAGCATTGGCGCCTCATCACGTTCGCCCTCACCAATTACAATTCGACCGTTAAAATCTAGTTTATTGAAATGAGCTCTCATGGCCTCAACCGCTTCGTGATCTGCCTTTGTTTTATCACCAAAGCCGGCGGTTCTTGACGCAGCAATTGCGCCAACTTCAGTTGCGTGAGAAAGTGCCAAAGCTAATGAATCCTCCATATTTCAATCCTTCCAATTTTTTATTGCTGATTTGTAGGATGTATCTTTTGAAGCATCAAACCAATTGCCTTGAAAAACGAAAGCGCTCAACTCCTTATCTTGAGCTAATTTAGGAAATATGTCGGTTTCGAGACTTAAGTATTTATTCTTTTTAATAAAACTAAATATTTCTGGTTTTAAGATATATAGTCCAATATTTACAATACTAATGCCCTTATAATCTGAAGTGTCCAAGAATTTGACAATTTTGTTGCCATGCAAAAAAGTTTGACCATATTTTTTTTCGCTCATTCTGGGTTTAACACAAATAGTTGCGATCGAATCTTCATTTTCGTGAAACTCAAAAAGATCCTCCAAATTCAAATCTGTAAGCGTACTGTCGTTGATAACTAAGAATGATTCGTTTCCAATTTGTTTTTCAGCATTCTTGATTGCGCCAGCGCTCCCGAGCGGTTCTTTTTCACTGCTGTACACAATGTTCACGCCATTCGAAGATCCATCTGTAAATATGTCTTTAATTTTCTTTTCATTTTTGCCGGCACAAACGATAATCTTAGTGATCCCAAACATCTTCAATTGGTCGATCATTATTGAAAGAACATACCGGTCATTAATCTTCTTAAGTGAGGGAGTGTCATTATTTGGTTTTTTACCACCGGCTAGAATAACTGCAGAGTTTATATCCGTATTTAAACCATGACGAATTAGATTTTCTATTGCTTGAGATCTATTTCTAATTGTATGGGCATCTATTAAGAGATCAACTTTTCGAAGCAAGTCTTGAGAAAGAGTAATTGTTAAACGAGTTTTTGTCTTCATCTACTTCAAGTTATCATACTTCCTCATACTTTTAAAGAGTCATTTGAAGTGTAATTTGAACCGATGCGCAAAACTTAGGAATCAATTTTTTTTATTGCGTTTTGATAGGCGCTATATTGAGCAGTTGGTTGCTCATTTTCATCAAAAAAACTAAAGTTAGAGAATGGACCAGGAGACCCTTTTAATAAAAATGGAGTAACAGCAATCACCCGATCGTCTGACCAAATATGCTGCATCGTGTATAAATAATAAGACTCAAGCCATCTTGAATTGGAAAGAGTACCTTTCCAACCAGTTTCAGTAATCATAACTTGATAATCTTTTCCAGTTTTATACTTCAAAAAATTAAGTTCATATTCAAAACCTCTCATTGAATTTTTTCCATAGTTCGTTGGAGAACTAATAAATCCAGGATTAGGGTAGGAGTGAGAGTTCCAAATATCAACATATGAAAAAATTTCTGGATCAGAATTGTACATTTGATTTAAGTAGTTGAAGGCCTCCAAGGTATTTAGACTATTTGGAGCTGCTAAATCCATGGCAGCTGGTAAAACTATAAAGTTTTTCTCCTCAGTACGGGCCCATGAACTAACAAACTTTAGAACATTTGAATATTCTTCTGGATTAACACGACCTCCCCATTCATTAGCGTGATTAACTTCGTTATAAACAATGATGTATCTATTTTCGGTTGGCCAATTTAGTTTTGATAAAAAATCAATTTGACTAATAATTTGTTTTTTATTGGGCACCAACCAGGAATTATTTTCTGGTGAATATTCAGTTGCAAGTCGTACGATTGGAACAACTTTCAATCGTTTGGCATTATCAAAAAAAAGTTGCCATTCGAGCTCTTTTTTACTTGAAACGTCATCTAATGTAAGTGGGATAGTTACGTAATTCCAGTTTTGATATTCAGTATTTGTCTCTAACGATGTTTCTGCCTCAGAACTATTTTCAACATTTACTCCAAGAACATTTTTTTCTGGGGAAACTAATTTTTTAGCATCTTCTAATTCATTGACACTAAGAATATGAACACCCAATTTTGAGGTCTCAAAAGCCTGGGCAGACCCAGTACCTACTAGAAGTGTCAAGCAAAACAAAAAGGTAAGAAACAACAACTTTTTCATGATTATTATATATTATAGGATATCATTTCCAGACTAAAATGTCAATTGGCGTTTAATTTGGTATACTAAGCGAACTAACTATGAAATCTATATTTTTTGTATTTGCCTGGTGCTTACTCTCTGTTGGAGTTATCTTTACTTCTGTAGCTGGATTTACTTTTTATAAAGAAAATATTATAGCTCTTTTTGAGAAAGATAAATATCAAAATAGCGTTCTTATTGCGCGTGAAAATAGAGCAAAAGAAAGCGAAGAAATTCTCGGGGCTACAACTATTTCTGAATCGGAAGATGCCAGAGCAGTGATAGTGGCAAATTTTTTAAAAAGATATAACACTCCAAAACCACTTGGTGTAAGAAGACTCAATCATCCACTCGTTCCAGAAGAATACTTTGGGAAATTTTTTGTAGAACTAGCAGACAAATATAATTTAGATTTTAGACTTTTGCCGGCAATTGCCATGCAAGAAAGTAACTTGTGTGTCAGCACTCCAAGACCACTTGATGGAAATGGCAACATAGTCGAATCATACAATTGTCTGGGTTTTGGAGTTTACGGCAAAAAAGTAACTATGTTTCCAAGTTTTGAAGCCAACTTCGAGCAAGCAGCTAAAACCTTAAAAAAGAATTATATTGATATTGGCCTGGATACTCCATATAAAATCATGAAAAAATACACACCACCAAGCGATGGCAGTTGGGCAGAGTCGGTTAATCAATGGATGACAGAAATGCGTTATGATGATCGAAGTTCCGGCATAAAATTAAAAGAAAATACTGATTTATTGGAGTTCACGGAAGAAAGTCAAAGTGAAACTAATGCCGAAAATGGAACTTCCTCTGGAAACTAATTTTACTTTTGAATATTCAAACGACCTAGTTTGATTGCTATTGACAATCTTATAATATATTGCTATTATACATCTACCTCAGAAGGTTTTTCCTCACCGGGAACTTCGTTCTGAGACAAAAGAGTCCGCCTTCAGCACAAATGCTGGAATGAGCGGATTTTTTTGTATTTAAAATTTTATGATATGATGTGATAGATTAATTTACTAGGAAATACAAATATGTTCGATATTGAAACAGGAACTGATCTGAAATCACTCAATAGAACAGAAATTGAAGAATGGCTCAGAACTAATCCAAGAAGTGAGACTCAAAATTGGGATGATGCCAAAGATTACATTGAGGCTTTAAATGCGGGCGATACAATAGTCTTAGCCTTATTTGGAAAGAATATGGTTATTGAGCGTGGAGCAGTAGGCGAAGATCAAAGTTACTAATAAAAAAATTAATTATTATTTGTTTCTTGATATTTTTTCAAAATTTCATCTTTTAGACCAACAATTTTCCAAGGCAGATTAGTGTGTCCACAATAATAAACATACTGATTTCCATTAACTAATATTTCAGATAATTTTCTAGTATTTTTAAAAGGAACTAAAATATCAAATTTTCCAACCAACAACATAGTCGGTGCAGTAACTTTTTTTGCCAAATTTAAAATGTCTGTCTGAACAAAATGAAGAAAAGTAAAAAGACTTATTGATATTTTATTGATCGAATTTGTTTCTAAATTCTTTTCAGAAGTGCTGAGAATATACTTGGGTAATAATTTTTTGTGATCGTCACTCAAGTGAGGCGAAGCCAAAATATACTGTATAAGCGTCTTAACCTTATTAAAAGTCATTAAATAAAAGCTACTAAACTTGTATGTAGCTGGCGGAGCTGAAATAACTAATAGCTTAACATTTTTCGGATAAAAACCTGCATATGCAAGCGCGAGCTTCGCTCCAGTTGAATGACCCATTATTAGAAGAGGCTTCTCAAGTTTTAACTTATCAATAAATAGGTCAATTATTTCAGAGTATTCCCTTGCGCTAAGCTCCGTTTCTGGCACGTCAGATCTCATAAATGATGGATATTCAAAAGCATATACACAGAAATCTTCAAAGAAGTTTGAAAGAATTTTCTCTGACTTTTCAAGACGACTCTTTAAATCTTTTCCTATACTCAAGCCATCAAACCAAACAAGGGGCGGTTTAGTTTTATCACCACCAACGCGATAGTAAGTATTAATTCCTTTAATTAAAATATTTTTTGAGATCATAACTTTATGAAATCATAACATTTATTAACTTACTTATTCGACACAATGACATAAGATGGAGGCAAAATAAGTGGAAATCGCGTCCATGATACCTTTCTATTTTTTTGGCAACGGTCAAGTGACGGTCAAGTGATTGAACTTGAGGCTGAACTTTTCCTTTCAGTTCTAATTGCACCAATAAATATTAGATATTGATAGCAAAATACTTCATTGACAGCAATATTAATTTCAACCGCTTGCATGAAAACCTCTTCCAATCACGACTAATGTAGTATCATTCTAGCTATCTGTTATTAATAAAAATACAAATTAAACAAAGAAAGGTGCGATTGAATTTTCGATAAATCGCAACTAAATATGTCTAAAGCACAATTTTTTTCTTCCCTGCAAAAAGAAGTCGCTCGCATCGACCAAGCAGCTATTTCCAAAAGATTTGAGCACTTAATAGAGGATTTTAATCATGATGCATCACCTAAAGCCATCATTGACGGTCAAACTATTAGCATCTTTAACTCAAATGATTATCTGGGCCTGCGTCACCACAGCGCGCTAAAAAACTCAGAGCACGAGGCCTCCTCAAGACTTGGCACCGGACCAGGTGCAGTTCGTTTTATCTCTGGTTCTTTTGCCATCCACCGCCAACTTGAGCAGAAACTAGCTAAATTTCATGGTCGTGATGACGCGATGGTTTTTTCATCTGCTTTTGCCACCAATTTGGCTGTGATTTTTAGTTTGATCAAAGGTCAAAACAAAGATTCTTTAGTCAGTGGCAATACTCTGGTTATTTCTGACGAGTTGAATCACCGCAGCATTATTGATGGCGTTCGACTAGCTAATTTAGACAGCGAAGCCAAACTCATTTTCAAGCATTTGGACTCTGATTCACTTGCAGACATTCTCAGTGCAAATTCAGACAAATTTAACAGAGCAGTAATTATCACTGACGGAGTTTTTAGCATGTTAGGTGAATATCAGGATCTTAAAGCCATGCGCAAAGTGGTGGATCAATACGATGAACAATTTAAAGAAGGTGTTTTGCTAATAGTCGATGATTGTCACGGAATCGCTGCTTTTGGTCAAACTGGTCGCGGCACTGAAGAAATCTCTGGTGCCAAAGCCGACGTGCTCGTTGGCACTCTAGGTAAGGGTTTTGGGGCCGATGGCGGCTATGTGGTTGCTGACCAGGTGGTCATAGATTACTTAAGAGAATCTGCCGCTACTTACATTTACTCCAATTCTATTTCTCCTGGCACTGCGGCGGCGGCTAGCGCATCACTTGATGTAATTGAATCCGCTGAAGGTCAAAAAATGATCAAAAAGTTGGCAGAAAATGTGGCTAATCTCAAAAAACAATTGAGCAATAAAGGTTTCAAATTTGCTGCAGATTCCATTCATCCAATACAAGCAGTTTTGATTGGTGACACCGTCAAAACACAAAAATTAACCAAAGCCATGTACGAGCGAGGCTTCCTGATCACCAACATTAATTATCCAGTGGTCCCCAAAGGTCGTGATGAAATTAGAGTTCAATTAAGTGCTTCGCACACAAAAGAAGATATTGCTGCTTTTATAGAGGCAATGACTGAAGAGGGCAAGAAGTTGGAGATTATTTAAATTGGTCAAAATTTATAAAATCTATTCTTGATCATCTAGTTGAATATATACGTTTGAAATCCAACCTTCAGTTAGTTCGGTAATTTTAATTTTATACCAACCATTTATTACTTCTATATATTTACAACTCAATTGTGCTAAATATTGCATTTTAATGAGGTTGATACGATTTTTTTTGACTTCGATTATGTGTTAGTTTTCAGTACAAATTGGCTATCACTCAAAAAACACCTCAATTTCATAAGCATCATCATTTTCTGGCAATCCAGATGGGTTAGATTTTTGTAAAATTAGCGAACCCCGATTACTAACAGTAGTATCTGAAATAAATGTGAGTTCTGCAGTAAATGGCACAAACTCTTCTGTCATCCATTCACCTTGAGCAGTCGCATAGCCTTGGGCAATAATCAAACCATCCCAATTGGTAAGTACAACCGGAAACGTTGCCTCAAAAAACCAGTTACCACGAGCTTTTCCTTCAATTCTTAAAGGACTGCTGACAATTTGTTCTTGTTGAGGATGCTCTAGAATCAATAATGGGTGTGAAGGATTTAGATTCTGAGTTTTAGGCGAAGGCGTAGGTTTAGGAGTTGTCGTTATAGTTGGTTGCTGAGGCAAAGTCTCAACTTTTGCTGGTCGGGATTTGTATATAAAGAATGCAACGAGGAATAACAAAAGAGATAATAAAAAGAGGTATTTTAGTTTCATGGTAGTAGTATACTATGATGTGAACCTGTTGTTGTAGAACTTTGAGTATTTACTTACGACTTTGTCCGCTTAGTTCTTCTCTAAGTTTTTGTAAGGCTTCTTCTACAGTTATAGTATGGCCATTTTTTCTAGATCCTTCTACTTCTGCTTTAATTTCTTTTACCACAGCTTATGCTCTTTTACCTGGTTCCAAAGACTGATCTCCTTCAGCTTTTAAGTCAACACTTGAAATTGTTGTTACTCGACCAGTACTTCTATCTAGCGGAAGACGATTCTTATTTTGAACCGCTCCTCTCTGAATCATCAGAATACTTCGATCACATTTTATCAAACTTATGTATACTTATATCATAAGTGAAAGCCAAGTACGAAAATTGAAACGATTGTTCATAGATGTAATAAAAAATTATCATAATCATATATTGATAAAATATGATTATTACTTTTGAAGGAAAATGGACTCCATTAGCTATACCAAATAAACTTTGTGATTATATTAATGATCACGCTATTTTTATTGATATAAATAATAAATTAAAACTTCTGGGAACGTCAGGGACTCATCCATATCGTTTACACAAAGAAACACAACTTGTGGAGTTTTCTGGCAACTCAGATGATTTTGAGTTGCTGACAGAGAATAGATTACTATTTAATAAATTTCCTACTATCTTGCCAAAATACTCACCGTTTGTGTTTATCGATATAAAAAATCATACTTTTCATCTCTATTTTAGTTCTGTTGGAAAAATTTATCACTTAATTTCAAAAAGTGGTACCGACTGGGAATTTATAAATATTGCAATAAAAAGTTCACTGCCTTTTCTGCGTGACCCTTTTGTCATCGAGTATGATGGCAGATATTTAATGTATGTGACGCAATTTGGAAACAAAGTATCTATATATGAGTCACTAGATCTTACAAATTTTGAATATTTAAATGATGCATTTTCAATAGAAAGTGGATTACCCAAATCATTAAATTCTTCCTGCGAGTCTCCCACTGTCTTGAAATTAGGTGGAGAATATTTACTATTTATGACCATAGTGCCTTCTCCTTTTAGACGAAAAAGAAACTATAATAAAACGTACGTTTTCTCCTCAAAAAATATTTTAGACTTTGGTCTTTTTAGTGAATTAGGTTCAAATACCTCTAAGTTAGTATGTATTTTGGAAGCACATGCACCAGAAATTTTTATACATAACGGGGAATATTTCATGACAACATGCGGTTGGAGTGGATATCCAAAACCGACTGGACTAACAGCCACTGACAACGGTGTTTATTATAAAAAAATAAAATTCAATTAACCTATCACTTCTTGTGCCCAGGTCTCCCAGACATTCTGTCTGGAGACATTTCTCGTGTCACTTCGGTACTCGAAGTGCAGAGATTAGGTATCCCAGATTACTTTGTATCTGGATACATTTCTCAGGCTTTCGCCTGAAGTGCTTTATCCCAGATTACTTTGTATCTGGATACATTTCTCAGGTCCTTCGGACTTGATGTGTACTTTCACCTACGGTTCAAGTCCACCAAATACAAATTATGGTTAGGCTTTCAGCCTATCCATAATTTGTGCGGAGGACGATTCTTATTTTGAACCGCTCTCCGACAATTACCTAGTGCATTTTACCAGGTTAATGGAAGTGTATCAATCAACCGAAAAGGAGGATTCTCTTGATTAAAACCTCCTTACATGACGAAAAAACATTCTATACCCACTTTCTCTCTGATTTGGAGCAAAGCCAGAATGAGGTGATTAT
>VFLK01000031.1 GCA_009885085.1 Minisyncoccota bacterium | reverse complement strand
TATGATTTCTGTCAATTAAAACTGTTAAATTATTGAGTCTTCTGTCTCCAGCATACATAAATGCTTCCCAGTTCTGGCCTTCTTGTTGTTCGCCATCACTCATCAAACAATAAACTCGATTAGGCTTTTGATCTAATTTAAATGCAGTGGCCATACCAATGGCTTGCGAAAGAGCTTGTCCCAGAGGTCCAGATGTATTTTCAATACCAATTTTTAGGTTATAGTGTGGATGGCCTTGAAGTCGAGAATTAATTTTTCTCAAGCTCATAAGTTCAAATTTAGGAAAATATCCAACTTCTGCAAGAGTGGCATAAAATCCTGGACAAATATGCCCGTTGGAAAGCAGCACTCTGTCACGTTCTTCCCAGGTTGGATTTGAAGGATCGTGTTTGAGAACATCAAAATATAAAGCGGCTAAAACATCAGCCATTCCAAGTGCTCCTGCAGGATGTCCACTTCCTGCTTCAAGCAACATTTTAATGAGACTTTCTCTGATTTCGATAGCGTGATTTGAAATTTCTTGAGCAAGCATATTGTTTCACTAAAAAATATCCCATACTTTTTGGGCCTAATGTTAGTTTATCCTATTTAGGGCACGATACTCAAGGTTAGTTTTGATTTTCTGGAATCTGATGTAGATGGTTTTGCTTGGATAATGAAACGTTTTTGATCTAAAAATCCTGAGCAAGTGTAAAGAGTTAGAGTTTCTTCAGAAGTCGGACGTAAGTATTCAGTTTCATTGGGATTTACTTCTGTAATTTTGCTTACTGAGTAAAAATGTTCGGTTCCGTCTTTAGTTGTTAAAGTGATTAATTCATTGCCTTTTAGTGCTCTGATATTGCCAAGAATGTTTCGTTTATTGTGACCATAAATAATTATGTTGCCATTTTCTCCAGGTTGAGCAGAATTTGAAAGATAAGATGCGTTGTTTTCGGAAACTGTCCAATTATTATCGACAAAGATTTGTTTATCAATGTCGGTATCGATGAACCATTGAATTTTGATATGAGTTGGATTCTTTGAATCGTCACTTTCTTTGTTCACATATTGTGCCACCAGGCTCGCGTCAAGTGAAAGTGCTTTGAATCTTAAAATCCAGTGAGTTGCTGAGAGGATAATAAAAAATACCCCAACAGTCATTAGAACTATTGGGGTATTTGCTTTTAATTTATTAAGAATTTTTTCTAGCATTAAGCGATGCGCCGGCGGCTGTTAAAGCAGCTCCTGAAATTCCGACGATACTCATCAGTATATCAGTTGCGACACCAGTTTCAGCATATGCAGTTGGATCTGTTGTTGCGCCTAGAACTTGACCACTGGTTGATGTTCCAAGTACTTTGCCTTCTGAATTTGAAGGAGTTACTGGTGCGGTACAGTTCTTTTCTTTGGTTGTGTAACCAAATTTAGAAGCGAAACCGTCTGGTAAAATATTTACGTGTCCATCAACGATATATGCAAAGCCAACTGATGCTCTACCATCATTGCCAGTGTAAGCAGTTTTCTCTTGATCAATATATTTGAAGAGAACTCTGATGCCACTTTGATCAACATTATCATGTCTTACATGTACTGATGCGCTGACTACGTCAGAACCACATTTTGTATCTAAGACTGAAATGGTGACATCATCATTTGGTGTAGGGGTAGGTGTAGGTGTAGATTCCTCACAATTTTGAGTGGGCTCGCAACTAGTTTTTCCGCAACTTCCATTTGAAACTGTGCCACCTGCATATCCACATGAAGTTGGACATGATTCTTCTCCTGGAGCATTGGCTTCACATAATATTTGACCACAGATTCCTTGAATTGTAGAATCTACTGTACTACATTGAGTGGAGGAACATGATACAGTTTCAATACAATTGTCATTAGTTCCTGGATAATTGCAATTATTATTTAATATTGCTAAACCTTCGGTAGATAAATTGTAACCGACGAAATCATCATGTTCTGGAATGATATCTCCCCATTTTAAATCAGCATCTATTAAGGGCGCAACTGGTCCAGTGTGAATTGTATGATCACCATTGCCTTTGTCATTTCCAGTATCGCCATCAACAGCATCAGGGTCAACAGTTACTTTAATATATGGATTTGTATCTGAATTTGTTCGATGACAAATGGTAATTTTTGGAGGTTGAGTGGCATTTGCTGTACTTATTAATCCACTAGACAAATTAAACGACAGTCCAACCCCAACCATGTACAGAGCGATCATGAGATCTTTTGAAATTTTCATATTTTGCAATGGTCTTTCGCCATCTTATATATAAATATATCTAACTATGTATATATTATATCAAACTATGTCAAATCTCACAATATCTAAAAACTGTTTAATATTTATCGTTTTAGTCACATTTTTGTCAAAACTCCTATTGAAATGTATATCCATAAAAGACTAAACTTAAGTCAAGCGCTACGCTAATATTTTATTGTCGTGGTGAATGCAAAATATGGTTAATAGTAATAAAGTTTTTATGGTTGGTTGGGAATATCCTCCAGATAATAGTGGTGGTCTTGGCGTCGCTTGTCAGGGTTTAACCGAAGAATTAGCAAATCAAAATACCAAAATTAAATTTTCACTTCCATATGACATGAATTCAACTGTTTCACATATGGATATTATCGGTTGTACCCATCCAAATTGGAAAAATAACAATATATTTGATGGAACTGGAACTGGATCCGGATCGTGCAACCCTCCATTTTTTGCCTATTCGCAGGAATATATTGAATCTCAATCAATGGGTTCTTTAGACCCAATGAGCCCAATTGAAAACTCTGGATATTCATTTGATATATCTAAGTTACGAAAATTGCCTGAGTCTGAACTTGAAAAAAGAGTTAACGAATATGCCACAGTTGTTGGTCAAGCAGGTCAAACTTATAAGAATGACTTCGATGTAATCCATGCTCATGACTGGATGTCTTTTCCAGCTGCAGCTGAGCTTAAGCGACAAACTGGCAAACCAATGATTGCTCACGTTCATTCCACCGAGTTTGATCGAGCTGGACTAAATTCCGGTAATCAATATATTGCAGGAGTCGAGTATGCAGGCATGAATTCAGCTAACCATGTGATTGCAGTCAGTTATTACACCAAAAACTTATTAGTTCATAAATATGGCGTCGATGCAAATAAAATTAGTGTTGTCCACAACGGAATTTCCAAATTGAATACCCCTCCAGATTTTGGTAATCATCATTTTGCCCAAAAAAGACCAGTAATTGTTTTTATGGGCAGACTTACTTTGCAAAAAGGCGCTACTTACTTTTTAGATTTAGCGAGTGAAGTTTTGAGAAGTATTCCTAATGCGCTTTTTGTAGTTGCTGGTTCCGGTGACATGTACCATGAACTTTTATTCAAAACAGCCAATAGCAATCTTTCGGCATCCGTTGTCTTCAGCGGTTTTGTAAGAGACAAACAAAAAAATAGATTACTCGATCGTGCCGATGTATTTGTCATGCCTTCTGTTTCTGAGCCATTTGGTTTAGTTGCGATGGAAGCAGCTCAAAGACATACTCCAGTTATTGTTTCAAAAAATTCAGGTGTTGGTGAAGTACTTACCGGTGCTCAAATGATTGATTTTTGGGATATTAAAAAAATGTCACAAACTATCGTTGGCTTGGTTGGGGACAAACAATTTTCTCAGACTGTCGTAAATGAACAGCTGAAGAATATTGACTCCCAAACTTGGAAAGGTTCCGCTCAAAAGGTAAGAAGAATTTACGAAAAATTCTTTTCTGGAAAGTAAGATAGTTTTATTTATGCCAAAAGTCTGCCTCTACTTTGAGCTTCATCAGCCATATCGATTAGAAGATATGCGTGTATTTGACATTGGAAATAAGCTAGATTATTTTGAAGATCGAGGCGATGAAATTAACCGGGTGGTTTTTCAAAAAGTTACCAACAAATCCTATATTCCAATGTTGAGTCTTCTCAAAAAGTTGGTTTACGAATATCCAGATTTCAAATTTACATTTTCGGCTTCAGGCATATTTTTAGAGCAAGCATTGCGATACTCCCCGATTGTCATTGATTTGTTAAAAAGTTTGGTAAAATCTGGGCAAGTTGAAGTTTTGGCAGAAACTTACCACCACTCTCTTGCTGCCCTTTATTCTAAATCTGAGTTTGAAGTTCAGTTAAAAGAGCATGCAAAACTAGTTAAGAAAATTTTTGGAGTGACACCAAAGGTTTTTAGAAATACTGAACTAATCTATTCCAATGATATTGCTCAATTGGTAGAAGATCAGGGATATATTGGAACTCTGACTGAGGCAGTTGACAGATATCTAGGTGGCAGAAAACGAACACAAATATTTGCAGGTATGTCAAAAAATAAATTGCCTCTAATGCTAAAGCACGCACAGTTGTCGGATGATGTTGCCTTTAGATTTTCTGACAAATCATGGAAGATGTATCCACTCACTGTTGAGAAATATTTGGAATGGATTGGCTCATATCAAGATGAAGATTACATTAATCTATTTATGGATTTCGAAACTTTTGGTGAGCATCAATGGAAAGATACTGGAATCTTCGAATTCTTTTCTCATTTTGTTAAAAAGTTTTTAGAAAATAAGTACAATCAGTTTGTGACACCTACCGAAGTTTTTGAACAATATGAAGTTTCATCTGATTTGACAGGTTCAACTGTTATGACAAGTTCAATTTTAGATCGAAATTCATTGCCGGTTTATGACGTCCCTGAGCCAATTTCTTGGGCAGACGTTGATAGAGATTTGACTGCCTGGAGAGACAATGATTTTCAATATGACACTTTGCGATTAATCTATGATCTTGAAAAAGAAGTCTTAGAAACTAAAAATCAAGAAATAATTCGTGATTGGCGTCGACTGCAAACTAGCGATCATTTTTATTACATGTGCACTAAGTGGTTTGAGGATGGAGATGTTCACGCATACTTTAGTCCATACAAATCTCCTTATGAAGCATATTCAAGATACTCAATTGTTTTAGCAGATTTAAGAGAAAGGATGATCTAATGGCACGCGCACTAACACTTGGAAATGGTTCGATGCTTGTCTGCTTAGACAGGTTTGGTTATGTACGTGATTTTTATTTTCCATATGTAGGCTTGGAAAATCATGTGGCAGGAAATAGACATAGAATTGGGATAATGATCAATGGAACTTTTTCTTGGATCGATGACGGCAGTTGGGATATTTCCATTGGTTACAAACCAGGAACAATGGTTGGATACTTAGTTTGCAAAAGTGAAAAATTAAAAGTTTCGTTGGTAATGGAAGATATTGTTTACAATGAATCAAATGTTTTTATGAGACAGCTTGATGTTTACAATCAATCTGACGAGCACATTGATATTAAAGTTTTCTTTCATCAAATTTTTCATATCAGTGAGAATAAAAAAAGAAACACTGCATTTTATGATCCAACCCACAATGCAATTGTTCACTATAAAGGTAGAAGGGTTTTTATAGTTAATGGAAAGACTGAGAATGGATCTTCAATCGATGATTACACCGTCGGAGCTTATCAATTTGAAGGAAAAGAAGGTTCATACAAAGATGCCGAAGATGGATTTTTGACTAAGAATGCGGTTGAACATGGTTCTGTTGATTCAACAATTAGATTTTGTGGATCCTGCGAAGACAAAAAAAAGACCAGACTTCACTACTGGATATGTGCTGCAAAATCACTTGAAGAAGCATACAAGCTAAATGAAATGGTAATGAAGAAAACTCCCGAAGGAATGTTCCATTCTACTGAAAGTTACTGGAGTGCCTGGCTTTCAACTAGAGATTTTGACGTCACGCACCTTGAAAAATCCCAAAAGAAAATGTTTGATACCTCATTATTTATTTTGAGATCTCATTTTGATAATAATGGAGGAGTGATTGCTTCAGCTGACAGCAAGATGATCGAATACGGCAAAGATGATTATAGTTACATGTGGCCTAGAGATGCGGCTTTTATTGTCTCGGCACTAGATAAAGCAGGTTTCAGTGAAATTACTAAGAAATTCTTTTTATTCTGTAATGATGTTTTGCATGAGGATGGTTATTTGCACCACCGGTATCGTCCTGATCAAGCCCTTGGTTCAACTTGGCACTCTGCAATTTCTCAAAAAGAATGGCTGAAGGATAAAATCTTACAGCTACCAATCCAGGAAGACGAAAGTGCCAGTGTGATTTTTGCACTTTGGAATCACTATGAGAATACCAAGGATTTGGAATTTATAGAATCATTATATAAACCACTCGTTGAGAGAATTGCCATGTTTTTAATGAATTTTAGAGACAAAGATACTGGTTTGCCTTTGCCATCATATGATTTATGGGAAGAAAAAATTGGAGTTTCTACGTATACCTGCGCATCAGTTTATGGTGGTTTAATTGCAGCGGCAAAATTCTCAGAACTTTTGGATAAAAGAAATCACATGCGCGAGTACAAAAAAGCTGCTAAAGAAATAAAGGAAGCAACAATAAAATACTTATACAGTGACAAGATAAAATCATTTGTAAGAATTGCAAATTTGGTTGACGGTAAAATTGTTCATAACGAAACCATTGACTCAAGTTCAGTTTTTGGCTTATGGTATTTTGGAATGTTAGATCAAAGTGATCCGTTATTTATCAGCTCTCATAAACAAATGGTGAGTAAGCTAAAAAATCCAACAGAGGTTGGTGGATTTATTAGATACGAAAATGATAACTATTTTAAATCAACTGACAAGTCTAACCCTTGGTTCATCACTACGCTTTGGGAGGCGCAAAGAACCTTATATAAAGACAACTTTACAGCCGAAGATTTGAAATATGTCGAAGATGCGATTTCGTGGGTTTTGTCTCACCAATATATTTCTGGAATATTTGCTGAACAGATAGATCCTTATGATGCGTCGTCTTTATCAGCCACACCTTTGGTTTGGAGTCATGCAGTTTATATCGAGACAATCTTGCTTTATTTAAAAAAGAAAACTGATTTGGAAACTGGAAGCAAGGATGTAACTTCTCGTTTCCACCAGCTGTAGTTGCATATAAACTAAAGTTATTAAGTTAATATGAGTAAATATATTTTAGCAGTAGACGGCGGAGGAACAAAAACAGAAGTTATTTGTGCTGATGAAACTGGAGTAGTTATTGGTCAAGGTATAGCAGGTCCTACTAATATAACTACGACTTCTGTTGGCGCAGCTAGTTTTAATTTAATTGAAGCTGTTAGACAAGCAATTGAAAACTTACCAGCTAACGATGAGAAAGAGTTTTTAGCTTTAGCTATGGGTTTAGCAGGTCTTGATTCTAAATCAGAATATGATGAAGCACATAAAATATTTTCTGGTTCTTTGTATCACTATAATATTAAGAAATTTATACTTTTAAATGATAGCTTGATTGCTTTGGAAAACGGATCAAATAATCCCAATGCTGTTGTCTTAATTTCTGGAACAGGTTCTAATTGTTTTGGTAGAAATGAAGCTGGAGAAACTGCAAAAACTTCTGGAATGGATTTTTTACTTACCGATCAAGGTTCAGGATATGGTATCGGCAGAAGAGTGCTTAGGGAGGCTGTTAAAAGTTTCGATGGTAGATCTGATAAAAGCTCTCTAGAAAACTTAGTTGCAAATTATTTTAAAATTTCTTCAATCTCTGAATTAAAAAAAGAAGTTTACAATCCATTACTAAGTAAAATTGAAATTGCTAATCTGGCACATCTTTGTTCTCAAGCCTATGCCGAAGGCGACAGAGCAGCAAGAGATATTTTTGAAAAAACAGTCAATGAAATAATAATCATGGTATCTACAGTTGTAGATAAGCTGAATCTTAATAGCAAGCCATTTGATTGCGTTTTTGCTGGAGCAATAATTATGCTTCCTTATATGCAAGAAAAGGTTTCTTGGTTGCTCAAAGAAAAATATGAAAATGCCAATTTGATTTTTCCTGAAGAAAGTCCAGTTTTTGGAGCTCTAAAGATTGCCATTAAGGAATTAGTCAAATAATTGCTAAACTTGGAATACTTTAAAATTTATTTACTTTTGCGATCCGGATTAACATCTAATTTTTCGAACCAGCCTCTTCTATATAGTAATCCAATGATTGCATAAACGGCAATGTCCGTCCAAGTATCATTCAGAGATTCATTTTCTGGTTCGCCTTTCGTCATCAGCAGATTTTTGAGTCTCTCACCTTTTTCACTAATTCTAAAAGACATTCCCAATTCTTTAATTGAAAGAATGTTGCCTTTACCATAGTCTTTGTGTTTCATTAGAAATGTTGTAAGTAGCTCAGCGCAAATTTCTTCAAATGCTTCGTCTAGATATTTTGGAGATTTTGTTTTTGCCATTTCATTGTCCTTCAATTTTATAAATTTGTTAGATTACTAATTTATAAACTTTTGTGGGCTTCATGACAAGGTGTGATTGGTTTATAAAAAAATTATGAAATGCCACTTAATTCTTTTAGATTACTAATATTCGATAATTCAAACAATTCAATTTTGTTCGTGATGAAACAATGAGCTTTGAGTTGTTTATTATTAGTTTCCCCAATCAAAATAATTTCTGGAGAGACAGTTCTTTGTTCATTATTGCCATCAATAAATTTTAACAAGCTTTCGTTGTTAATCGCTTTGTTAATTATTTCGACCAAAGCTTCATTTTTAGTTTCAGGATCAATGTTTGAGTTAGTTCCTGGATCAGACAAATATTTAAAAGTTGATAAGAATTTTTTTACTTGTTCGTCAGTAATGATGTGAGCTTTTTCAAAAGGTTTTGCCAGCACAATTCCTTTTAGGTTTGTACATCGTGATAGCGCAACATAAGCTTGTCCATGTGCAAAAGTTCCCCAGCCAAAATCTATAATGACATTATCAAATGTTTTTCCTTGACTCTTGTGAATTGTAATTGCCCAAGCGAGTGTTAGCGGATACTGTTTGTATGAACCGACACTTTCGGTATTAAGTTTGTCAGTAGCTGGATTATATTCAACTCTAAACATTTCCCAAGTGTGTGGCGTGACCGCAACTTCTTGGCCGTTTTCAAGCTCAACAATGATAAGATCAGCACCGCCTTTTTTGTCTGTTTCAATTTTTATTATTTTTCCAAGAGATCCATTTACCCATCTTCCTTCTCGATCATTGGCAACCATCATAATTTGAGAGCCTGGTTTAACTTCAAGTTTTCCATTGGTAGGAAGTGCTTTAACGTCAAATTTACCGGTGCCCTGCCCTTCATACACAAATCGTTCGCTAAATATTTTTCCTAAATGATGCTCGTTGATTACTTGGGTTTTATTATTAGTAGTTGTCAGAGTGATGAAAAACTTATTCGATGGTGTTTCGAATTGTTCATCAACTCTGGAATTTAAAACTGTCAATTGATCATTATTAATATTATTATTTCTAATTGAATCTAAGATTTCGATGAACTCTCTGTCGGTCTGTCGATAAATTTTCTTAAGCTCAATAAACTCAAAGTCCAAGCCCTCAAAAACATTTGCCGAAAAAAAGTAGGGCGTTTTATAAAATGATGAAAAGATTTCTTTTTCTGAGTTCATCACAACAGGTGGTAATTGATGAAGATCGCCGATGAAAATCATTTTGACACCGCCAAATGGTAGGTTATGATTTTTGGCATGAAGTTTTAAAAAAGCATCGATACAATCTAGTAAATCTGCTCTGACCATTGAAATCTCATCAATCACAATTGTATCTAGCTTTTTAAAGAGACCTTTTTTACCTCTGTTACGATAAAACCTTTGAATTTTTTGAACAGTAATATCAGGTCTGAATCCAAAAAAAGAGTGGATCGTTTGACCTTTAACATTTAATGCCGCAACTCCAGTGGGAGCTAACACAGCAATCTTTTGTTTGGTTTGATCGCGCCAATATTCAAGTAAAGTTGATTTTCCAGTTCCAGCATTACCAGTTAGAAAAATATGTTTTTCTGAGGTTTCTAGTTTTTTAAGGACTTCTTTAAATTGAGTATCTAAATCGAGATTTTTAATCATAATAGGTTACAAGTATAACCTAGATTTTAATGTTAAAATATCACAATGACGAAATTTCTAAAGACAATTCCATTTACATCTGAAAAATATAAAGAGATGCAACAAAAGGTTGTAGAGTTAGAAGAACTTCGAAAAGAAGTAATGAAACGACTAATCACTGCTAGAGGCATGGGCGATCTATCTGAGAATGGCGCATACAAATATGCAAAGTCTGAGCTTGGAGATATTGGTAGGCAACTAAGACGATTTAAAGAGTTGCTAGCAAAAGGCTTTGTTGCTCCAAAAAATACTGGACCTAGAGGCTTGATAGATTTTGGTAGTGAAATTACAATCGAAAAAATTGGAGAGCAAACTAAAACTACAGTTGGTGCTAAGTCTGAGACCAAGGGTAAAGCTGAGGCCAAAAGTAAAGCAAAAAGCAAGAGTTTTATGATTGTTAGTGAGCATGAATCAGACCCTTCAATTGGAAAAATTGCTTATTCAAGCCCAATGGGCAAGGCTGTGATGAGAAAAAAGATCGGTGATAAAGTAGTGGTAGAAACTCCTAACGGAAAAAGTGAGTGGATTGTAGTTGAGGTCAAATAGATTCAAGGAAGAAAAGTTTGATTTAAGTTCTGAGGTTTCAGTTTAGATATTTATCTAGGATCAGTCTCGTCGTAAATTTCACCCAAAACTTCTTCAATGATGTCTTCAAGGGTTACCATACCAACTAATTTTTTCTCACTATCTTTAACAATCACAAGGTGAGTACGATTTTTTAATAGCAATCTATAGACCATATGAAGTTTGTCGGTGTCTTTGGCTCTTAGAGGTTCTCTGAGAATATCCATAGCTGTTAAAGTTTTCCACTGTTCTTTTGGAAGATAAAGTATATCTCTCAAAAAGATGAAACCAACAACATTATTGATATCATTTTTATATACTGGAATTCTTGAAAAATGGGCTTTTCTAACTGTGCTAACAATTTCTGTTAAGTCCATTTTAGCTTCAACCATTCTCATTTGTTTTAATGGAGTCATAACTCCTCTGATAGATGTGGTATCTAAGTCTAAAACATTGGTGATAATATCTCGTTCGTAATCATAAATTTCACCTTGGTCAAAACTTGTAGATGCCATGGAAACAACATCTTCGGCAGTTATTTGAGAATTTAATTGTTTGCTTTTGAGGATCAAGCGAGGAAGTTTACTTACTTGTTCGAAAGCTAAAATTATTGGAAAAAACGCGAGTTGTAAAAAGTACATTAATTTTGCTGTTCGAAGAACAATTTGAACAGAGTATCTTGTCGCAATTGTTTTTGGAATAATGTCGCCAAAGACCAATGTCAGAAGAGTCATGATTCCTGTGGCAATTCCAATTCCAGTAGAACCAAAAGCTTCTGTCATTGCATATGTAACAACAGATGCTGTACCAATATTTACCAAGTTATTATAGACTAAAATTGTTGTTAGCAATCTCTCTGGGTTTGATTTTAGCTTTTTTGCATAGCCAGAATTCTTGGCGTTTTTTCTTACTAAAGTCTTTAGTTTGATGTCAGTAAGCGTGAAATATGCAATTTCACTGGCTGAAAAGAAACCAGAAAAAAGCACGGCTACGCTAATTGCAATTATAACAAGGGGAATCATTTAATATTTCGAGTTCATAGTTGGGCTCTTTAGGAGTTTTGTTATTATATCAGATTTTCTTTTATTTGATATAAGCGTTTTTTTTATGGATAAAGGTAACGAAAATAGACTTTTCCTAGTCTTCCAAATCCTCGTAATAAACATACTCAGAACTAGCCCCATCTTTTTCTGTGTCAAGGTTTTCCACAACCACAATTACTCCTTCGTCATCGGCTTCACTTTTTGAAGTTCTTCTAGTATCTCCGCAATAGCGAAAGGTATCATATGTTGCTTGCTCAGTCTGGCTTTTCCCAGGTTTAGGACCACCTATTTCAATTCTTGCCATACAAACCCTCAATTATGAATTATCCCTCATTCTATCATATTGATTATGTTCTCTAATTTTTTATTCAACTTTTTCCCAACTAAACTCATCTCTTCCAAAGTGTCCATAGGCAGCGGTTTTTTTATATTGAGGTCTTTGTAAATCTAGTTTTTCAATGATGCCCCGAACTGAAGTGTGGATTAAGTTTTTTGCAAATTTATCAATTTCTTTGGCTGAAACTTTGGCAGTTCCAAAGGTTTCTACTTCTTGCATGGTTGGTTCTTTTACACCGATGCAGTAGGCTAATCGGACTTCGGCTTTGTCTGCCAAACCTTTAGCAACAATGTTTTTGGCTATATATCGCGCTGCATAGGCTCCAGAACGGTCAACCTTGCTTGGATCCTTACCGGAAAAGGCGCCACCACCGACTCTGGCATAACCACCATATGTATCAACAATGATTTTTCTACCAGTAAGACCTGAGTCTGATGAAGGTCCGCCAATGTGCCAAACACCTGTGCCATTTACAATTACTTTTTCTTTATCAACAGTTAAATTAAATTTCTTTAGAACTGGATTGACAACTTTTTTAAGAAGGTCAGCTTTTACTTTTTTGAGCGTGATTTCTTCGCTATGAGGGACTGCAATCACGACGTTGTTTACTGAAACTGGTTTATCATTAACATAATTAATACTAACTTGGGTTTTTCCATCTGGTCTTAAATATGGGATGATTCCTTTTTCACGAACTTCGTCGAGTCGCATAGCAAGTTGATGTGAGAGCTCAATTGGCAGTGGCATTAAATTTTTGGTTTCATTGCAAGCATAACCAAACATCATGCCTTGATCACCGGCACCTTCGTTATCAACGCCAGTAGCGATCTCAGGAGATTGTTCGTGGACATTTACTAAGATGTCAGATTTATCCGTGAAGTTAAAAAGTTTGTTGGTGAAGCCAAGTCTTTTAATTTCAGCCCGGGCTATTTTTTTGTAATCAATTTTTTTGCCAATGTAAGTTACTTCGCCAGCGATGACTACCTGTTTGTGACTAACTAAAGTTTCGATGGCTACTCTGCCCTTGGGATCGATGGTTAACACTGCGTCTAAGATTGCATCAGAAATTTGATCACAAATTTTGTCTGGATGTCCAGCACATACTGATTCTGAAGTGAAAATACTTGTTTTTTGCATGAAAAAACCCCTTCGTTTACTTAAGAGGGGGTAATTTATATTTTTTTTGCCAAATGAACTGGCCACATCATTCCTCTTAAGTGAATTGGCACCGTATCCATTTTTCAAAGGCTCGGTTGCCGGACAATTATCTGTAATTGCCACTCTTGATGTACTGGTATTGTAGCAGAAGCTGGGTGAAATGGGAATTGGTGTTTGGGGATTGAGTAAAAATTGGTTGCGGATATTTTTGAAATTAGTGGCAAGTTATTTTGAGGTAAGATGCAAACAACCCACCGGGTGGTGGGTTGTTAATAATTAAGTTTTTAAAAAGAATTATTGTTCCATATAAAATCCAAGGCCAGGTTTTAATGGGCTTTTGTATTGAACACCTTTGAGTCCACCACAAGAGTCATTAGTTACATCTTGGACTATTGCAAATTCATTCCAAATTACAGGTCCAATTTCAGTTCCATCTGCTGAATACCAATTACCTGCATTTTTAGTTGCATCAGAAGGAGCAGCTACAATTTTTACAAAGTAGCTCCATTTACATGACTTTCCATCTTCTTCATATTCTCCAGACATATGATTTGTGATCCATGCTCCAGAACCAACATAGCTATCGTAACCAAAATGTCTATCTAACTCTCCGTCATAATCACAGTCAGTATTTGATAACCAAGCATCATTCCATTTCATAGCTAAATTATCATCTTTATAGTCTTGACACCAAGCTGCATCTCTATATGCATCACAGTATTTGCCATTAAACATTCTTGCCTGATAATTATATCCCCATACATCATATCCGGTTTTAAGTGTGACTCCATCAGATCCTATTAATTCTCCACTTTGAATTGTTTTACAGGCATCTGTTTTTCCCAGGGTTTGTCCTTTTTGGGTAGTTGTAGGACCCATTGTCACGTATGCAAATGCAACCGTGGCTGCAAATGCAAATATTAGTAAGTGTTTCTTCATTTTTCCTCCTTATAATAAAAAACCAATACAAGTCATAATAACAACATTTATTGGACTGTGTCAATGTTGTTTATGTTTGTTTATACAAACAACCCACCGGGTGGTGGGTTGTTATTTAAGTTAATAAGAACTTAAATATTATTTCTTATTTGCGTGACTGTTAGCTTGAACATAGCTTACGCATGAGCCTTGATTCTTAAAGTTCAGAGTTGTGAATGATTCCCATCCATTATTCTTGCACTGATCCTTATTAGTTGGTTGAAGAACAATAGCGGGTTGTGTATTCACCGTAACCTTCCAAATACTGCTCCAAACACTTGCGTGTCCTGCTCCATCTGTTGCGCTTACACGCCAGTAGTAAACATTGTCAGGGGTACCTGGACTGTTTACAAACGAGTCTGAAAGACCCGTGTGCGTAATCGCAACTGTTGTAAAAGCTGGATCGTAGGACATCTGCCAAGTGTAAGTTACTCCACTTGGATCTGATACATCATCCCAGTCAAACTGAAAATCGGACGTTGTGACAGTTGAGTTATTTGCTGGAGAAATGAGTATGGGTGCTGAAGGTGCGACACTATCAAGTGTTACATCCCAAATTTCGCTCCAGTCACTGTAATTTCCGGCTTCATCTTTTGCTCTCACTTGCCAGTACCAGATACCGTCTGGTGCACCGGATGAATGAATCATCGGGGATGTAAGTGTTCCAGAACTCCAGAGACCGGTAGTTAGAACACCGTCAACCTCGGCAGGATTCATTGATGACTGAAACTCGTACATTACAACATCGCTGTCATCCGTAGATGCATTCCAGGTAAAATTGAACTCATTGTCAGGTTCGAAAGTACCATCGGGTAGTCCATTGACAGGCACGGTTGGCGCCGTGGTGTCTGGGATTGATAACTCAAAATCGTAAACATCACCATTCACATTTAGAGCATCAACGTTTCCATCAAAGCCACCTGTCCATCCACTTCCAGCTTTAAACCAAACATTAGGATTAGCAGTGGTACGAATGCCTCCATCAGGTACGGCAATTAGAAGCTGTGCCCATGTACATGGATTTGTCTGACTACATCCGTAGGTAGATGCTTGAGTCCCATTACTCAGCCACCAGTTTCCTGTCCCATTCCCAGCAGAGTCATTTAAAGTGTCCCATGTTTGCCAAACACCAGTTAAAACTGTTTGAGTATGATACGGCTCATACACTACTCGGCCTTTGAAACTATTATCACTATCTGTAACGTTATTATCAAAATCAAACGCTAGTGTAATGGCCAAAGCTGTTTCTCCAGAAGACCGATATGTACTATATTGTAACGTTGTGATATCAGCAAATTTCTTACCTTGATAATTTGAAGTTGCCAAGACCATTCCTTCGTTATTAGCGCTTAAAGTAAGTTGTGCACTACCATTACCTTCAGGTGGTGTTGCAGGCCCATTAACCATTTGCCCTGTTTGAGAGCCTGAAATGTTTTCAGGACCAAATCCCCACCCCTGCATATCACCAGGATATACAACTGTTGTCGCGGCAAACGCCATTCCAGCACTAGCTACAAGCGACATCAAGCCGACTGCACCTGCCTTTAATAATTTGTCTATCTTCATTTTTCCTCCTTATTACAAAAAAACCAACACATTTGTTGGTTTATGATTAATAATTTGCTGAGAAGCAATTTCTCATATCAGTCATACTAACAGCACCCAACGGACAGTGTCAATATCAGTAATTTGTAAGTATTATTTATGATACTATTTAGTAATGAACTATCTCCAGACGAAGAAAAATAATTATTTTTTATCTAGTGCATTTTATACAGTTGTAGCGGAGCTATTGCTCTTTATATTTTACTTTTTATCTGTAATTTCAGGTTATAGCTATTCGATTATTTTTCTTTTGTTAGCGATCTTTGTTCCGATACTAATAATTTTAAATAATCACATTAATAAAGACATAAAACACTTTAAAAACTTTTCAAAAGGCATCAAAGGAGAAGAAGATATCGCTACAGCCCTTCAACACCTCAAGGATGATTATGAAATTTACCAAGATGTAAGTTTGAGAGATAAACTGGGCGATATCGACTTTGTCTTAGTAGGAAATCAAAGTATTATTGCCCTAGAAGTCAAAAGCCAAGCTGGAAATATTCAATATAATGATTCAAAAATAACCATAAATGGCGTAGCAACTGAAAAAGATTTTTTAAAGCAAAGCAAATCAGGAGCCATTCGACTTAATCATTATATAAAAGATTTAACAGGACAGGATATTTATGTAACTCCTGTTTTAGTTTTTTCAAGTCCAGGTGCCAGGGTGAAGTTCCTTTTGAATAAAATAAATGGTGTTTATGTAGTTCAAAAGCGCTATTTAGATAAAGTTTTTGGGCGTATATATAATAGAAGTAGTCAACAGTTTTCTAAAGATAAAGTCGTTAATGCTTTAAACCAATTAGCCTAATTTGCTACAGATTCCTACATCCCCTCAACACATGCCTCATCTGCCCACAACCCTACCTTCGCATAACTTGCTGAAGTCTGAGCTTGAACGTAATTTTCATACATAAAGTGAGGCACTGAACTATATAAAGACTCTTCCGCATAACCTTCACGAATCATTATCAGTCCAACATCTTCACCATTAACGGTTGCAAATCTCAGCATACGTCCATAGCGATCTCTGTCGCTTTGAGTAATATCAGATATTAAACCCACTTTTTGACCAATTAATAATGATTTCAGTTTGTCGGAAGATTGTTTACCAAAACACTCAACCGGTTTTCTAGGGTCAACAGTTTCTGGCGTATTAATTCCTACTAATCTAACTATTTCTTTTTTGCCATCTATATTAACTTTAAAAGTATCACCATCAGTTACGCTAATTACTTCATAAGTTTGCTTGGCCGGCACCGATTCTGCAGTTGCCGCCAGCGATTCTGCAGTTGCCACCAGCGATGATTCTATTAAAATTGACGAGTCATCTATTATCACTAGCGAACCAGAACCCGACGCCTCAATTTCTGATTTGGCAGAAATATCTGGTGTTTTTTCAATTTCTTTTGGAACTTCCAGAATTGATTGAATCAATAAAAAAAGAGACAGAATTAAAGTTAAGAAAATTCTATTCACGTATTTCTTGGGCATTTTTCCTAAACTTGTAGTATAGATTTTTAGTAATTTCGGTTGAAACAAAATAAAGCAATGCAATTCCAATTATAATTAGGAGGTGGTTTCTAGTCGGTGGTGCAAATTTAAAAATATTTTGGCCAAAGGTAGTGAACGGAATAACCAAAGTAATTGTTGCGGCGATAATTGTCATAATAAAAATAGTGAGTGATGGGGCTTTTGATTTAAAAAATACAAATTTTGTTCTAAGTGAATACATCAAAAGTAACTCAGTCAAAATGCTTCCTATAAACCAGTTGGTTTGCAATACTGCTGGAGAAATTTTATAAAAGATTGCAAAATAAATAAAATCAAAAAGCGTACTGACCAAACCTATGAGTGTTGCGATTATGGCGAAGTCTCTAATGTTGTATGATTCCGGATTTTTGATATCCTCCAAATCCACAGAGTCGGTAGCAATTGCAATTAAAGGAAAATCTGAAAGTAAATTTACTAGCAGAATTTGTATCGGCAACATCGGTAAATAATCTATTAGAAGTGAAACAATAGCCACTGCATAGAAGTTTCCAAAATTTGAGGCCAAAGTCATTTTTACGTATTTAGTAGTATTTGCAAAAACTTCTCTACCCTCTTGGATTCCATCAACAATCACACTCAAGCTTTTATTCAGCAAAATAATGTCTGCAGATTCTCTAGCAATATCACTTGCTCCTTCAACAACCAATGCTACATTTGCGCTTTTTAATGCAGGTGCATCGTTAATGCCTTCGCCTAAATAGCCCACTTCAAACTCTTCTTTTAGAATATTAATGAGCTGAAATTTTTCATGAGGGGAAAAACGGGCAAAAATATTGAAACTTGCTGCAGCTTGCTTTTGTTCAGTTAACGATAGCCCGAAAAATTTTTCAGCGGTAATCACATCAGTTGGTGCTTTGACCAATCCAACTTGAAACCCAATTGAACCGGCAACAACCGGGCTATCGCCTGTGATAATTTTAAAGGCAACACCTAACTGCTGAGCTTTCATAATAGCTTCTGGTGCGCTTTCTTTGAGAGGATCAATAAGTGAAATTGCTCCAGTTAAAATCAAGTCTTTTTCTTCCTTACTCTTTGTATATTCATCTGAGTTTGGAAGGAATCTGTGAGCAATGATAATTACCCTTTTTCCTGATTTTTCTTGATTTAAAATCCAGTCAGTAAGTTTTTCATCGGCAGAATTTTTCAAATTATGAAGTATAGATTCGGCAGCACCTCTTACAATTAAAATATTTTTATTTTCATATTGCGCGAGAACACTATTTCTTTTTCTGTCAGGATCGAAAGGAATTTCGTGACTAATGGTCCAAGATTTAATTGTTTGATTCTGATTTTTTAATGCTATTTCAAATGCAATATCAAACGGATCTTTATGAGCCGATTTTTGACTAATGGCTATATTAGCGTGAGTAATAACATTATCTTTATCGCCAAAAATTTCTGAGACTTCAAGTTTGTTTTCAGTGATTGTGCCGGTTTTGTCTGCACAAAGAACCTGAATACTTCCAAGATCTTCAATAGCAGAAAGACGTTTGACCACAACTTTATGTTTGGCAAGTTTGATGGCACCACGCGACAATGAAAAGGTTATTACGAGAGGAAGTGCTTCGGGAATAACCGCGGTTGCAAGGGCGATGGAAAAAATTATTAGTTCACCTATATTAGTAGTACCACCTTTTAATAGTAAATTGATGATAATTACTAATGAAAGCGTAAAGCCAACGAGTTTTAAAACAAAGGTACTAAATTTACTCATGCCTTTCTCAAAGTTACTTTCGGGATGAGTTTCGATTGTCAGTTTTGCAATCGAACCGATATAGGTTTTAACTCCTGTGGCAAATACTACTCCTGTTCCTTGACCACTAGTAACGTTAGTGGACGAAAAAACAATATTACTAGCTTTGTGGATTGGGGCTGTTTTTGAATTAAGGGGTTCTGCTGATTTAATGCTTGGTTCTGATTCACCAGTTAGGATTGATTCATTGACTTGCAAATTATTACATTCAAGTAGTCTGACATCTGCGGGAACGATATCTCCTGGATGAAGTTTAATGATGTCTCCTGGAACAAGCTGATCTACTGGAATTAAAATTTCTTGATTGTCTCTGAGGACTTTGGCGCTTGCAGTCGTAATTTTATTTAGCATTTTAAGCGCTTGCTCGGAGCGAAATTCTTGAAAGAAACCCAACAGTGAGTTGATTAAAATAAATCCAAGAATCATGAAACCATCAATTAATTCTTGGAGAAAGAATGCGAGCAGGGCTGCGCCAACCAGTAAATATATGAATGGAGATTTAAATTGACGAAATAAAATAACCACCCAACTTATTTTGTGAGCTTTAAGAACATTATGACCATGTATAAGAAGCCTGTTTTGAGCCTCCAGATTTGTGAGTCCGATTTCACTTGATTCAAGCTGTCCTAAAATAGCAACATTATCCTTCTCTAAATATTCTTCATATAGCAGTTTATTTTTGGACATAGCTTATTGTATCTGAAGCAAGGAGGCGAGTTCAAGGATAGAATAATAAAATTATTTCTTATCTTCATCAATGCTAATATTATCAATAATTTCTTGAACTTGTTTTTGTGTTAATGATACCCATGGAGAAGCGTCTGCATTTGATGAAGATTGAGCCGGACTTTCTCCTTGATTCCACCATTTGGCCCTGTATGGAGTATCATCAAATAAGACAAAATCACCTGCTTCATATTTATCATCTCCAGACCATTCTGGATATGTTCCATCTGGCAATTTGACTTGCTCTATTGGTTGTTCGTTATTAAGAACGGGACCAATAAGTTTCCAAGGTGTTTCCCAAGACTGTAGAACTGGATTATCAGGCAGATCACCTCTTGTCCACCATTTGGATTCATAGACATTTCCATGCCATACAATCTTTACACCCTCTAGGTATGTTCCAGCTTCATCCCAGATTTGATATGGACTTTTTTCAGGATTATCCATTTCATGAACTTTTGTTTGCTCGTCTTCAGTGGTGACAAGCATCGAATTTTGTGTAAAGTTTCCATCAAATCCTTTACTCAAAACTTTTGAAAAACTAAATTTTGGCTCTGCTATACCGCTACATGCATCAGAGACAAGCTTAATATCTACGTAATTTTCTCCACAAGGTAAATCACGATTTGCCGACCACATTGACATTCTACCTAAGCCAACAGAAGAACCAAAATCATTAAGTTTGTTAGCGTCATCTAAAGTAAATATTTCATCACGAATATCATTCTGGCCAATCATAGGTGTAGCTCCAATTTTTTTCCAAAGAGAAGTACTATTCAAATTTATGTCAGCATTTGAATATAATATTCCAAGTTGACGATGGGTTTCAATTAACGCTTGTTTTGAGGCTTCAAACATTGTTTTACCAGATTCTTTGCTAGCACCATAATCCATAGTCATTGCATTTACTCCACTTAAATCAATGCCACTTGCTAAAATTTGAGCAACTGCATCTGTACCATCAACCGTTAATCCCTGGGGAGCTACTGGCAATGTTAACCAAACTGCTAGGCTTTTACCCTCAGATCGACGTTTATTTTGTAACTCAGCAATTACTTCGGCTCGTCTAGTTGCAGCGTCATGATCTGTTAGGCTAACATTTTCCAGATCAAGATCAATGGTATCAATGTTGTATCTGTCTATTACAGCCTGATAGGCTGACAATAATTTCTCTTTGTCAGTACACTTTAATGATAGCTCATGATTTAATGCTCCACCGAATGAGATTGCTACTCTACCATTTTGTTGCTGCAAACGCGCAATTCTACGATCT
>VFLK01000007.1 GCA_009885085.1 Minisyncoccota bacterium | reverse complement strand
AGATTGAGAATATTGCTTAGATTAGGAATAAAACTACTTGTTTTTATCCTGATTTTTCAACCAGTAATGAAATGCCAAAGTAATTGCAGTTGTAGATATCATGGCTCCACCAAGCCAGATTCTTCTAATTTTGCCAAGAAGAATCAACTCTCGTCTTTTTTCTTCTGCCTCATCTTCAACCTCAGGCAAAGCCTCTAATTGATGCAGTAATGCTAAAGCCTCAACCTCTTGCGCCTCTCTTCTTGCCTGAATAACTGCTGTAAATCTACTTATTGCAACTTTTACCGTAACAGCCGCAACCATCATGTCTACGCCTGCCTGAATTGAAACTCCGCCAATTTTTTTGACTGGCATAAATTTTACCGAAGCAGCGATAGCCTTTCCAACTCTAGTTCCAAAAATATCAAACATACCTTTACCTGCCTCTGGAACGGTTACGCCTTCTGCTTCTGCCCAAGATCTAAAGAAACTACTTAATGGATTAGTCAGCGCGTTTACTAAGGCCGCAGTCATTGCTAATTTATCGCCATTTTCATTAGCGCGATACATAGAAAGCCAAGCCAAAAATGCTTCCTGCAATCTGTCAGATAAGGCATCAATTAATTGTCCTTTTTCTGAATTATGCTCTTCACCTTTTGACTTTTTTAATCTGGCTAAACTACCATCTAAAGCGTCAGTTATAGATAATGCCAAAAATGACGCTAATAATTTAGCTGATGTTTGACCATCGATCTCACCTCGTTTTTCTAACGACGCAGTATAAATAGCTAAACCAAGAATACCAGTTGTTCCGAGTGCGGTAATTTGATTTGGTGTAAGCCATGGAAAATTTGTATCAATGAACTCAACAGTTCGGGCAATTGGTTCTTTAACCAGTTTCCTTATACTTGAATTTCTTGGATCACTATTATTTTCAGGAGTTAAGGCAGATACTTGATTCATGTAGCTGATAGTATATCAAACTATATCTACAAAATCTCCATTATGTACTTCAAAGTCACTTCAGAACTAGAATATTTATTTATTTTAAAAGTATCTTGAAACTCCACTCTTTTGGCGCTGAATCTTCTGCCCTTTATTCTATGACTCGTGCCATTTTCCGAAACATAATCTCCTGAAAAGTTTTCCATTACATTCAAACTACTATCAATATAAATTACAAATTTTTCTCTTACACTTGTGTGTCTATGTAAAATAAACTCAAAGGTCTCAAACTTTACATCGTATCTTACCTTCATATAACAAGCATAATCTGTGCCTACTTCAAATTCTAATTCTCTTGGAACAATATTATTTCTGTTTGTTTTAATTAAATGATATTTATCAAACAAGTGTTTCCCTTCACTTGAAAATATAGTTGTTCTAACATTAAAATGTTGGCCACTAAAACTTAAAGGATTCTTAATAATGCTTGGTGCTAGATATGTAAGAACAGCAATAGTTGCACCAGTGTGAGGTTGCATAGAATAAAATTAAATTATTATCGAGATATTATACCTCAAGTTACCTTATATCCCAAGTTCTCAATAACTTTTTTAATTTGTCCTTCATCGACTTTCGAATCGTCATACTCAATCTTAGATTCTTGTTTTTTATAGCTAGTTGTTGCAGACATTACTCCATCTAAATCCTCAAGATCTCCGTCAATGTTCATACTACAACTACTACAATGCATTCCATCTATCTTCAAGATCAATGAAGTTCCTTTGGCTGATTTTTCGGCCTTATTATTTTTTTTAAAAAAATTAAACATAATTCTTCGTCCTTGTATAGATATTATTTCCGATTTTAAATTACTTCCATAACTCCGGTATACATGCCCATTGAGCAAGTATAAGTAAACTTGCCTTTCTTTGTTGGTGTAAATGTAAAAGTTTCCGAATCAGTTGGTTCTAAAAATGTCGAAATACCAAATTCTCTAAAAATAAAGGCGGAGGCACATGAATAAGTATTATTGGTTGAAATTGTTAGTTCAACCGGAACGTTAACACTTACCGTAACTCTATTAGGAGAATAACCAGCACTCAGAGCTTCGATAGTTACTTTTTGAACACCATCGACTGCCGCCATTACAGTTCCACTATTTGAAAATCTTTCGTTCGAAAAGAAATAAGTAATTGGTCTGGTAATTTTACTAATTGTTATTGGTGATCCAGTGACAATCATCACGCCATTTATACTATATATAGCCATACCAATTAATGCGAGTGCTGCAATCTTCATAAAATTATCATGCCAACCCTCAGATAATTTAGCCGTAGCTACTCCAATTAAAGCGAATAATGGGGCAGTGCCTAAAATAAATGCAAACATTATTAAGGCTCCAGAAATTGGACTACCAATACTAATAGCTAATACCTCCATTGCCTGAGTAATTCCACAAGGAACAAAAATCGTTAGCAGGCCTAAAATTGCTGGAGCAAATAATGCTTTACTTTTGGTTGAATTTCTCACCATTCTTTGAATAAATTTTGGTGGCTGAAATGTTAGGTATCTAAAAATTGGATGGACATTAAGTAAGTTCATTGCTGATGCAAACATAAAAAGAGCAGTGAACACCTGAAAAAATAGTCTAACGTTCAAACTTAATGACAAAGTTGATCCTAATGCTCCAAGTAAAAATCCTAAGATCACATGCGCTATTAATTTTGCAAGTAAAAACATTCCGACTGGCATCCAATCTAAATCGTCAAAAGATTTTAGAGAAAAGTTTTTTGAAGTCTTAGTACGCTCTTGTTCTTTTTGATTCGCAATTATGCTTGTTAATAATCCACCCTGCACTGCTAAACAAGATAGCCCACCGGTTGTTAGTCCAGTTAAAAATATTACCCATAAATTCATAATGTAATCCCCATTTATAATTTTACTTTTTTAAGTCTCAAAACGTTTGAGACTACTGATAAACTTAAAAAGGCCATAGCTGCAAATGCCAAGTTTTGTTTTATATTTAGCATTGTAACTCTTAATTGTACATAATTTAATATTTAATTATTATTTAATATATTCGAAAACTCGAATATGTGCAATAAGTAAAATAAAATGATATAGTTAAATTATGCAAAAAACCTTACCTCAAACAAATAATAATGCCGTGCTAACCTGTCCAGAGTGTGGCACAAAACATAACGTAATTATGCCAACTGAAGGAAAACAACATTTTTTCAAATGTGCAAACGAAAAATGTGGCATCGAAATATTTACCAAAGAAGGTGAATGTTGCGTTTTCTGTTCTTACTCAGACAATGTCTGTCCTTTTAAACAAATAAATCCCAATGAAAATGAAAAACCAAGGCTAACTTCTCTAATTTAATATATTTTAATTAAATGGTTTGGCAATAACCACAAATAAACGAGTTCTAAGTAAATTTTCTGGCTTATATATTATTAGTGAATTTTCTTCTTTATCAATGACGTTTGTAAGATATTGAGCCTCAATTTCCCTAATCTCAATCACTCGATATCTATAAGTTCCGTTATTTTTTCCAATTACAATTATTTCATCGCCAATACTAATTGCCTCCATCTGTTTTAAAAGATTTCTTGAACCCAAATCTGCAATTACCACCGGGATTTTTTGACCTAAAAATCCAGAACCTTCTAAATGAATAAGGTCTCCTTCAAAAACGTTATCGTATAGATTTGTTAAATTTCCAGATTTAACAGTTTCATAAAGATTTAACTTATTAATCTTCAAAACAGTAGCTTCACTTCCAGATAATATTGCATTCTCTAAAATTGGAAAGGCCTGAAGTGCATCTGGCCTTTGAGTAACAATAATGCTCAAGCCCAAGCCAATTCCCAATCCAATACTGCTAATAACTAGTTTTCTTCTCTCGGCAAGCTTATCAAAAAAAACAAATATTGGAGAAAAAAGCCTGTAAATTAGCTTGATAGTTCCCTTGATTAACACTTTAATCGAATCTCTAGAAATACTTGGGGTAAATTCAAAAACTATATCTCCAGATCTTAGTTTTTTAACTTTAATCATGTTATTTGTATCAGACATATCTCTATTATATCAAACTCATCTATTTTAGTTGTTTGGAGGCTTGGCGACAGAGTTGTAATCTGATATCTTATAAATTGATGAAAATTAAAAATGTCTTGTTCATTGTATTAATAATTTTAGTTACTTTTGTAGCCGGCTTTTTTGCGAGCCAATTTCTAATATCAGGAAACTCGGAATTAATCAGTCCTTTTGTCTCATTGCAAGAAAACATAAGTTTTCCGCTGTTAGCCTACTCAATTCCAAATCTTCAAAATCGTGAGTATATTCCCAGTAAAATTAAACTTGAAAAATTGATATCTGAAGAAGAGCTCTATAATTCTTATATTTTTTCATACACTACAATTGGGAAAAAAATGACGGGACAAATTAATATTCCAGACAATATTACTTTATCTCCAATTCAAAAACATTCAGCAATTATTATGATAAGAGGATATGTTCCTGAAGAAATTTATAAAACTGGCATGGGAACTCAATCAGCGGCAGCCGTCCTTGCAAACAATGGATATATTACTGTCGCCCCTGACTTTTTTGGGTTTGGAGAAAGTGACCCGGAACCGTCAGATACATGGCAAGCAAGATTTGAAAAACCAATAATTATTATTGAACTACTAAAATCTTTGCAACTTAACGGAATACCTGCAGATATTGCAGAATCAGTTCCGCCAGGAATTGCAGAGAAAAATAATAAACCAAAAAACCAAAGTAGCAACCTAAAAATTGATAGCATTGGCATTTGGGCACACAGTAACGGTGGACAAATTGCTTTGACGACACTTGAAGTTTTGAATAAATCAATTCCAACAACTTTATGGGCACCTGTGACTGCTCCGTTTCCATACTCCATACTTTATTTTAGTGACGAACTCGAAGATGAGGGCAAAGAACAAAGAAAATGGATTGCTATGTTTGAAGAAAAATATGATGTTTTTGATTTTTCCTTAACAAAGCATTTAGACCTATTACAAGGACCAATTCAAGTCCAACATGGTGACGCCGATGACGCTGCCTTAATTTATTGGAGCGAAGAATTTGCCAAAAAAATTGAACTTGAAAATTCCAGAAGAACTGAAATTTTAGAAAGTATTGATTTAGAAGCAACTAATTCTGCAAAATCTAGCACGGGCAGTGCGACCATTGACCTAACATTCCACAAATATGAAAACACCAATCACAATATGGTTCCAAATTGGAATAAGGTTATTGCGCGTGATATTCAATTCTTTGACAAGTTTCTATAGTTTAGATTTCGTTAACATTGTGAGTTAATGACTCTCTAAATCCTGCAGAAGTTATTCTGATAAATTTAGCGTTTTTCTGTAGCTCTGGGATGGTCAAGGCATTGTTATAACTCATTCCTGATCTTAAACTACCCATCAATTGATAAATTATTTCTGAAACAGTCCCTTTGTATTCCATTAAAGATTCAACTCCTTCAGGAACTATCGCATTAAGTTTTTTATCAGAACCCTGTCGAATACTTGCGTCAGCTTGAGACATAAATGATGCTGATCCACGATGAATTTTGTATCGTTTATTTTTTCTGGTAATTATTGATCCTGGACTTTCCTCAGTTCCAGCAAACCAACCAGCGAGCATCACCGCAGAAGCACCTGCTGCCAAAGCCTTAACAATATCTCCTGTGTAATTAGTACCACCATCAGCAATTATTTTAATTTTCGAGCCCCTTGCAGCTTCAACGCAATCCATAATTGCGCTTAATTGAGGAACTCCAACTCCAGTAACTGTTCTTGTTGAACAAATTCCTCCTGGACCAATGCCAACCTTAACGGCATCGACTCCAGCTTTGACCAAATCTCTAACTCCAGCTGCGGTTGCTACGTTGCCTCCGATGATATTTGCCTTTGGAAATGCATTTCTAATCATTTTAATGGCATTGATTGAGGCTTGGTTCTGGCCATGTGCAACATCTACCACCAGCACACTTGCGTATGCTTTTAATAATGCTTCTGCTCGTTCCATGTAGTCTCCAACCACACCCACTGAAGCGCCGCACAATAATCTACCGTTAGAATCTTTTGAAGCTTGTGGATTCTGTTCTTGGTTTTCAATAGATTTTGCAGTTATAAGACCTTTCAAAATACCTGCCTTATCTACAATTGGTAATTTTTCAATTTTATACTTGATAAAAAGTTTCTTAATTTTATCCTGAGTTATTCCAGGTCTAGCAGTTACCAATTTCTCTACTGGAGTCATGAGTGAGGAAACTTTTTTACTTAGATCAGTTTGAAAAATCATATCTCTGCGTGTGATCAATCCAAGCAATTTATTGTATTCATCAACTACTAAATAGCTGTGAATGTCATTAATTCTGCCTTTTTCCAAAACAAATCTTATTGCCTTATCAGGTGCGATAGAATATGGATTTTCAATGAAAAAACTCTCATACCTGCTGACTTTGTCAACTTGAATTACTTGGTCTGCAATTGTCATAAATCGATGAATTATTCCGATGCCACCAGCTCTTGCCATAGCAATTGCCATATTTGCTTCGGTGACGGAATCCATATTTGCACTTATTAAGGGAATTTTAAGTTCCAAATTTTTGGTCAAAAAAGTTGAAGTGTCAGCATCTGCTCTATGCTCAACTCTAGATCTTTGAGGTACTAGCAACACGTCATCGTAGGTTAACGCTAAGGGAATTTTATCTGTCAGATTCATAGTTTTTCCTTAATTAATTTTTTAATAATTGCTTGGACATCTTTGAATGGTGCAATTTCTGGCAAACCACTTTTTGGAAAAAATTTGGCGTCAGCTACATCACTTCCAATTTTAAATTCATAATTATTTATCGTTGTTTTAAAAACGGTACAGACAATATCTTCCATTATAAATTTAGTATGATATTGACTTACATAGGAACCAAAATACGAAAAATCATCAATTTTTACACCAAGTTCTTCTTGAATTTCCTGCCTTAGTGCCATTTCTAAATTTTGACCGACTTCAACAAAACCACCCGGCAAGGTCCAGCTATTTTTGAATGGTTTATTCTTTCTTTTGACCAATAATAATTGATCATCTTTTTCAATAATTGCCAAAACAGTTGGCATTGGATTCTGATAAAAAACAAAACCACATTTTAAACAGGTCAACCGATCGTGCTCATCACGAGCTTCTCTTTGGACAGTCAAAGAACCTGCACACATTGGACAAAAAATATATTTATCGTTCATTTTAAAATTACTGCTTTTCTTTCTGGACTCACAGAAATATATTTTATAGGAACTTTCAAACTTGTTTCAATAAATTCTAAATATTTTTTGCAATTTTTTGGTAAATCTTTGTAATTTTCGATTTGACTTATGTCTTCATCCCAACCGGAAAATTCTTTATAAATTGGTTTAACTTTAATAAAGTCATTTTGCAAACTTGGGAAAACTTTTAGTTTTTTTGTACCAAGCTGATAATAAGTACAAACCTTAAGAGTCTTTATTCCGCTTAGAACGTCTAATTTTGTGATCGCTAAATTAGTATAGCCATTAATTCTATTAGCATATCTAATCATTGGAAGATCTAGCCAACCAATTCTTCTTGGTCTTTTAGAAACAGTACCAAACTCTTTGCCGACTTCTCTAATTTTATCCCCAGTTTTATCCATTAATTCTGTTTTAAATGGACCACCACCGACTCTAGTCGTATATGCTTTTATTAGTCCCAGCACCTCAATTTCTTGCGCAGGAATTCCAACGGATGGGAAAACAGCACTACTTATGGTTGGGCATGCAACTGTAAATGGATACGTTCCAAAAGCCATATCTAAAAATGATCCTTGAGATCCTTCAAAAAGAATCTTTTTACTTGCGCCCTTTAGGGTATTTTTATCAATTATCTCAGCTACATGTTCTGAAACATCGCCCAAATATGGCAACAATCTCTTACCATACGCGAGATACTCTTTTAGAATATCTTTTTCTTTGATTTCCATTTTCCATTTATAAGCTTTGGTAATAATATCTTTTTTAATTGAATAGTTATTTTTTAGTGACTCTGCTAATCTTTTGCTATCTATTAAATCTTCAAAACGCACACCAAAACGATTGGTTCTATCTGAGTAGGTATAACCTATACCCAAATGTAAGCTACCAACTTTCCCTTTTCCGCGCCAATGTTCAGTGGCAGCGTCCCAAGCCTTGTGGTAAGGCATAACAATGTGTGCTCTTGGATCAATTAAAAGCTTGATTTTTTTGTTAAATCTTTTCTCAAAAAATTCAATTTCATTAATTAAAACCAATGGATCAATAACTACTCCTTGAGCTAAACAAAGAGTTTTATTGTACAAAACTCCAGAAGGGATAAGTGAAAGTTTGAAAGCCTCTCCATCCACAACAACAGTATGACCTGCGTTATTACCTCCATTGAATCGAACACAAAGATCAAATTTTGGTGACAGATAATCAACAATTTTTCCTTTGCCTTCGTCACCCCACTGACTACCCACCACAACCGTTAAGTTTTTCATATTATCCTTAGTGTAATTTCTTTAGCTAAACCCAGATATTCTTCTGGTTTAAGCTTTTTCAATCTATCTTTAATAATTTCTGGAATGTTCATTTCATCAATTAAGACTTTAAATTCTTCTGAATTAAAAGTTTTTCCTCGACTAATTTTTTTGACTAACTCGTAGTCACCTTCAATATTTTCTTTTCTTAAAACGTTTTGAACTGCCTCGGCCAAAACTTGCCAATTTACACTCAATTTTTGTAACATCGCTTCGGAATTTGGTTCCAATCTTCCCAAAGCTCTTAAAATACTATCATAGGCAAAATAACTGTAACCCAAAGTTAAGCCAACGTTCCTTCTCACAGTGCTATCAGATAAATCTCGTTGCATTCTGCTTTTCTGAAGCTTGCTTGATAAAAATTCAAGAGTGCTATTGCTGTAACCAAGGTTGCCTTCTGCCGCTTCTAAATCTATTGGATTTACTTTATGAGGCATTGCTGAAGAACCAACTTCGTCATCAATTACTTGCAGCTTTAAATAAAAGAAACTTGTGTACCACCAAAAATCCACAACCATGTCTAGAAGAATATTATTTATTCGCTTTATTGAATCAAAGTATCTGGACCATGAGTCATAAGGCAAAATTTGAGTAGTATATAAATTTGGTTCTAAACCAAAGTCTGAAACAAATTCTGTGGTAAATCTTTGCCAATTAGTCTCAGGAAAATTCAAAACAAAAGCATTATAGTTGCCCACACTTCCATTTAGTTTTCCTTGAATTGGCAACTTTGAAAACACATGTAACTCATCGTTAATTCTATGAATAAAAACAGCTATTTCTTTGGCAAAAACTGTTGGTGAGGCTGGCTGGCCGTGTGTCAAACTCAGCATTGGTGAGTTAAGACTTTTTTTTGAAAGTTTTTTTAGTTCATCAACTATTTTATTTATTCTTGGAATGAAATAATTTTCTTGATTGTCTTTAAGCATTAACCCATAGGCAATATTATTTATATCCTCAGAACTTAAACAAAAATGAACAAAATTTTCTACGTCTTTTAGACTTGTCTTCGTTACTTTTTCTCTTAGATATAATTCTAATGACTTTATATCGTGATTAGTTTTTTCCTCAATTTTCTTAACCTTTTCAAATTCTGTCTGATTAAAATCATCATAAAAATTTTCTAGCAATTTATTTTCTTGAGCACTAAATGTTCTAATAACATTATATTGAGAAAGTTTCTGAAGGTATCTTATTTCAATGAGAAGGCGATTTTTAGTTAATGAAAATTCGCTGAATAAATCTGCGATGTCTTTAATTTTTTTGTGATTTCTGTCATCTAAGTGACAGATGAGGTTTTGTTTCACCTAAGGCATTTTAACAAGATAAAAATTTTAATCAATGGCTATTTTTCTAACAAAGCCACAGAGCTATAACTTTTCACACTTAAAATTTTCTTTTCCATCACCCTTACACGTGTTCCCGTAATATCTTCATAATCTTTTTGAAGAGTTTCTAAAGTCCTACCATATTTATCAAAACCCAATTTAAATTTGTCCCATTCTGATACGAAATCATCAACATGTTTAACCACTTCTTTGAGCTTGTCACCAATCATAAAGTTTCGATAACTTTCCATAATTGTTCTAGCGACAATCAAAAAAGTAAATGGCGAAACGATCAAGACTCTTTTGCCCATAGCCATATCCACAATATGAGCTAAATTTTGATTTATAAATGAAAAAACGGCTTCATTTGGAACAAACATAATTGCATAATCCAAAGTGTTCTGTGACGGATCAATATATTCTGCAACCTTATTAATTTTAATTTTCAAATCTTGCTCAAACTGTTTGAGGTGAACTAATTTGGCTGATTTAGTTTCTGCCATACTTAATTTTTGCATTTCTGAGTATGGAAACTTCACATCAACAGAAACTGTTCTTTTATTTGGCAACAAAATCGATATATCTGGTCTAAGAGCCGTATCTCCCATTTTTTTCTGCTTCTCGTAGTGAATTCCTTCAACTAGCCCATTTGAGTTCATTAAATCTTCAATTATTCTTTCGCCCCACTCACCTCTTTGTTGATTATTAGAAAGCACTTTTGCCAAAGTATCTGTTGAAGCTTTTAATTCTCCTGTAAGTTCTCGATAATTATCTAACGACTTAACCAACTCCCCAAATTCTCTAAGCCTATCTTTTTCTACATTTCTGATTTCTCTTTGGTGCATGCCCATTTCTTCTCTTAATTGCTGGACCAGTTTTTCCATCACTACTTGTTTGTTATCGAGATCAACTTTGATAGCTTCTTTGTCACCTTGTAAAATCTGCCTAGATTGCTCAGCAATTTTTGCTGAACTTTTGCCAAAAACTTGATCTACGACACCATCAAGAATTTTCCTCATTGAGAAATATATTAGGCCAAATCCGACCACAACAACTATTAAAATTAAAATTTCAAATAACATAAAATTAGTATACTGGAATTTAGTTAAAAAAAACTAGCTGACTGTTAATAGCAGAGGCAAAGGAGTAAGTGTTTTTTTCTTACACAGAGCATGTGAATCTTTTGTCTCAGCTGCAGCTATCTTTCCGTTTGGTATATTTTTTTGGTGAAACCTGCAACCTGATTCAGCCAAACTGCACTCACCTAAAGCGGCTTGAAGAATGGTGAAATCATATGGTAGTGATTCACAAATATTTGCAGCAATTTCCATGGCTATTTGATTAGCTATATCTTATTGTATCATATTTGAAGAGGACTATTATAACATTGACCCAAAAAAAGGTCCAAAATCGTTTATAATTTTGTATTATCGCAACTCAATAATAATGCAAGCAAAATCTAGATTAAGACCTGAAGTAAAACAAGCGCTATTAAAAAATCATGTCAAATTTAATGATATTTCTAGGCCAAGAAAATATATTAAACATTTGCCGTTATTAATTCTTAGTATCCCATTTTACCTCTTGGTTAATTACACTCTCCACAACATTTATCCTCAAGATATTGCCAATATTCCAGTTTATAATTCTTATTTAGGTATCTTAATTCCTTTTTTTATAGCTAACACTTTTTCTTTAAGTTACTTTTTTTTGAACTCCAAAAGAGGTTTCGATATTTCATTATTTCTCACCCTGATTCTTTTTCTCAAACTTCAACATTTTATTTTTGAGTATTGGTGGTTTATACCTATTGTGATAGTTTTTGTTATATATGAGAAGTTCTCAAATACCGTTGAGCAAGAAAAAAGATCGCGAGATTAAAACAAGTTTTTCAACACTTTTATCAGACATAAAAAATCCTAATGAGATGATCGAATTCCTAGAATCATTTTTATCTGATAACGAGTTTCTAGGTTTGAGTAAAAGACTTGCAATCATTAAGCTATTGGCTAAAGGACATTCGTATGAAGATATTCAAAACAATTTGAATGTTTCCAGTGCAACGGTTTCCTCGACAGCCAACTTTAAGAATGATAAAGTTCTAGCTAAAATCATTCAGAAACTTGAGGCAGATGATTGGGCAAGCGATTTATCCAAAAAAATAATTAAATTTTTCACTTTCAAATAATTTGTTATCAAAAATTTAAATAGTTTGTTATCCCAAATTCAAATAGTTTAGTAACCCAAATTCTCTGGTACAATAGTTTCCAAATGTCTACTACTTTCTATATAACAACCACCTTACCTTATGTTAACGCTGATCCACATATTGGCTTTGCCCTAGAAATTGTTGCTGCAGATGTTATTGCTCGATATCAAGAATTAATTGGCAAAGAAGTTGTCTTCAATACTGGCACAGATGAGCATGGTCAAAAGATATACCAAGAAGCAATTGAATCTGGAAAAACTCCTCAAGAATATGTTGATTTTTATGCAGAAAAATTTTCTGACCTAAAGACGATGCTAAACTTAAATTTTAGCAACTTCATAAGAACCACCGATGTTAATCATGTTGCGGCTGCCCAAGAATTTTGGAAAAGATGCGACAAAAATGGTGATATTTATAAGAAAATGTACAAAACCACATATTGCGTTGGTTGCGAACTAGAAAAACAAGCATCTGATTTAGTTGATGACAAATGTCCTCTTCATCCAAATAAAGAATTAGAAATTATCGAAGAAGAAAATTATTTTTTCAAACTTTCGAAGCATCAAGATGATTTGCTAAATCTTTATGACGCAAATGAAAATTTTGTTAAGCCTGCGGGAAAATTAAAAGAGATCAAATCGTTTGTTTCCAATGGTCTCAAAGATTTTAGTATTTCAAGATTAAAAACCAAAATGCCCTGGGGTATACCTGTGCCCGGAGATGATGACCACGTGATGTACGTTTGGTTTGATGCTCTGGTTAATTATATTTCAACTCTTGGTTGGCCAAATGATATAGATAATTTTGACAAATTTTGGCCAGTCGTGCAATTGGCTGGAAAAGATAATCTCAGACAACAAGCTGCCATGTGGCAAGCAATGTTGATCTCGGCCGGTGTTTCAAACAGTAAGCAAATTTTAATTAATGGTTTTATCAGTGTTGACGGTCAAAAAATGAGCAAATCTCTTGGAAACGTGATCTCCCCAAAAGAAATGGTTGCAAGATATGGGACTGACGGAACCAGATATTTGCTGATGAAATTAGGACCTTTCGGAACTGACATGGATGTTTCGTGGGAAAAATTCGATATAGCATTTACTGCAGATTTATCCAACGGGCTTGGAAACCTTTGTTCAAGAATTGCCAAAATGTGTGAAAAATTAGATTTAAATAATCTACATACTAGCGTTGATAAAAAGCCACTTGCATACATTGCTCAAGATGACAAACAAGTCGAAACTATATTCCATAAAAATATGACAAATTTTGATCTCGATAAAGGTCTCGAGTTGATTTGGTCATATGAAAAGGTTTTAAAAGAAGTAGAAAAAAACATAGTAATTCAAAACCAAGATTTTGGTGTGGACGAACTTGACAAAAATCTTAGTGAAAATAAACCTTGGAAAATGGAAGCCAATCAAGCAAAAGAGTATCTCACTAATATAGCTATTCCAGTAATTCTCCAAATTGCAGTCAAACTTCAACCATTCATGCCAGAAACAGCTCAAACGATAATCTCTCACTTTACTAATAACAAAATCTCAGCTCTTAGTCCGCTTTTCCCTAGATTAGAAAAATAAAATTACTTTAAATTTCAAACAGGAAATATTTTATGACTGCGATAATCGATACACACTGTCACTATAATATGGAGCCAATTTTCGATAATGTTGCTAAGCATTGGAAAAAGGCCCAAGAAAATGGAATTGAAAAAACTATTACAGTTGGCGCCGATTTGGAAACAAGTGAAAAGGCTCTGATGATTTCTCAAGAATTTCCCAATATTTATGCGAGCATCGGGATTCATCCTGAAGTTTGCAATGATGCAATAAAAACTCTTTTAGATGGTGACAAATACTCTCAAGAAGAAATTGATATGTATGTTGACAACAACTTATTTGAGCTTAATAAAATTTTGAATGAAGCGCTCGAAAACAAAAATAAACTGGTTGCAGTTGGAGAAATAGGTTTGGATTATTACAAACTAAAAAATAAAGGGCTTAAACGCAATCTGGTTTCTCAAATGCAAAAAAAGATGTTCCAAAAGCAACTGGAAATAGCATTTCAAAATAATTTGGTAGCAATTATTCATGTTAGAGACCAAAACGATCGGCTTGAAAATAATGCCTATTTTGATGTTCTAAATATTTTAAAAGAAATAATTAAAGAATCAAAACAACCCAAAGAAGTAAAATTTGTCCTTCATTGCGCATCGGGACCTCAAGCATATATTCAAGAAGCAATAGCCTTAGGAGCTTACATTGGAGTTGCAGGCAATATTACTTATGATTCAGCTCAAGACTTGAGAGAAATTGCTAAAATAACCCCAGTTAATAGGCTACTTCTTGAGACTGATGCACCCTATTTAATTCCTAAATCAATGCAAGATCCAACCAAGGATAAAGACCAATTTTGTGAGCCATATATGATAAAAGCCACTGCAGATTATTTGCAACAAAATATGGGCTTAAATCTTGATATAATTAGACTCAATTCTAAAAAATTATTTTCGATATAATTATGGGAAACTTTGTAAGAACATATTTCAGGAGACATCCTGTAAAAACTCAACGAGCTCTAGAAATATTGCCAGGATTTTTTTCGTGGAGTTTGATATTGTTTCCTTTTTGGGGATCTTTAATCATTCCTGATATAGTCGCATACTATATTATTGCCTTTGCAATTTACTGGTTGTACAAATCGTTATTGCTTTCCGTCTTGGCCATTGCCTCTCATTTAAAAATAAAAGCGGCCAGCAAATTTGATTGGGTCGCAGATATTAAAAAAGATTTTCCCCAAAAATGGAATAAATTACATCACGTCATCATCATTCCTACATACAAAGAACCTCTCACTACTTTAGTAAGAACTCTTACCGCACTTAAAAACCAAAAATTTCCAATAAAAAATCTTCATGTTATGTTATCCTTCGAAGAACGCGATGGAGAAAAAGCCAAGGTTAAGTCCAGAGAGCTTCATAAACAATTTGAAAATGTTTTTGGTAATTTGTGGACCACCTATCACCCAGACATCATTGGCGAAGTAAAAGGAAAATCATCCAACACCTGCTGGGGCGCAAAGCAAGCAAAAAAGTTTTTAATTGATGAACAGGGTTTTGACTTAAATATGGTAACTATTACTAGTGAAGATGCAGACGCAGTTTTCCATCCTAGCTATTTTGCCGCCGTTACCCAAGATTTTTTGAGTGTAGACAAACCTTACAATAAAATCTGGCAGGGAGCCATTGTTTTTTATAACAACATTTGGAAAGTTCCTGCTGCTGTAAGAGTACTTTCAGCAATGTTTTCTGTAACCCAAATGTATATTCTCATGCGTTCAGATAGATTAATCAATTTCTCTACCTATACAACATCTTTGAGACATGTCGTGGAAATTGACTACTGGGATACTAACGTTATACCAGAAGATTACAGATTATTTTTTAAATCATACTTT